>DJRS01000066.1:0-1310 GCA_002440145.1 Verrucomicrobia bacterium UBA6354 | reverse complement strand
CTGAAAGGCGCGACCGGGTTCCTGGACGCGTGGATTCCCGAAACGCGCGTGCTCATCGAGCACAAGTCCCGCGGCATCGACCTCGACGCGCCCCAGGCGGGCCACGGCGGGCTGACCCCCTACGGACAGGCCGCCGCCTACGACAACGCCCGACCCTACGGCGAAAAGGCGCGCTGGATCGTGACGTGCAACTTCGACACGTTCCAGATCTACGACCGCACGCGTCCGCTGGCCGCGCCGTTCGTGCTGCGCCTGGCCGACCTGCCGAAGGAACTCTACCGTCTGGCCTTTCTCGTGGACCCGAAGGAGAAGTCCGTCGCCCGCGAACGCGAGATTTCCGTGCAGGCCGGGCGTATCGTCGCCGAACTCTACGACGCGCTGCTGAAGCGGTACGCCGCGGCGGATTCCGCGGCGCTGGCGGCGCTGAACCGCCTGTGCGTGCGGCTCGTCTTCTGCCTCTACGCGGAGGACGCGGGCGTATTCCCCAAGAACTGCCTGAAGCGCCTGCTCGCGGCCACCCCGGCGGACTTTCTGCGCACGCGCCTCGTGCAGCTCTTCCAGACGCTTGACACGCCCGCGGAACGCCGCGGCGTCTACCTCGAACCGGAGCTGGCCGCCTTCCCCTACACGAACGGCGGGCTCTTCCGGGGCGCGTCCGAAAGCGAAGTGCCGCCGTTGACGGAGGAGATCCGCCAGCTGCTCCTCAAGGCGTGCGCGTTCGACTGGCGCGGGATCACGCCGACCATCTTCGGGGCGCTCTTCGAAAGCACGCTCAACCCCGCGACGCGCCGCGCGGGCGGCATGGTCTACACCTCGGTGGAAAACATCCACAAGGTCATCGACCCGCTCTTCCTGGACGTCCTGACGCGGCGCGTGGACGCCGTCCTCGCGGCGGGCGCGGCGACGCCCAAGGCGCGGCGGACGCTGGACGCCCTGCAGGACGAACTGGCGCGACTGACCTTCCTCGACCCCGCGTGCGGTTCGGGGAACTTCCTGACCGAGACCTACCTCTCGCTGCGGCGGCTCGAGAACCGCCTCATCGCCGCGCGGCAGAACGGACAGGGCGAACTCGACCTCGGGCAGTCCGTGCGCGTCACCCTCGCCCAGTTCCACGGCATCGAAATCAACGACTTCGCCGTCGCCGTCGCCAAGACCGCCCTGTGGATAGCCGAAGCGCAGATGCAGGAAGAGACCGCGCGGATTCTGCACCGCGAACCCGAGTACCTGCCCTTGCGCGACCAGGCGGGCATAACGGAAGGCGACGCCCTGCGCCTCGACTGGCCCCGGACGGACTACATCATGGGCAACCC
>DJRS01000139.1:5482-9030 GCA_002440145.1 Verrucomicrobia bacterium UBA6354 | reverse complement strand
GGCATCGCCGTTCCGGCGCGACCCGGAAGGCCTCTCGCACAGAAAGCAAACTCCGACGGGCGAACGCAAATATCAGCTTCCCTCTCCAAGGATAGGGGCGGCCGTCCCCCTGCCGCCCGCCCGATATGGCTCCTTTGACAGGCCGCAGGGGGATAATTGGCCGTGGAGATCGGGAGAACATGGAAGCGGAACGTTTCCGTTCCGCCCCGCAGCGATTTCCTTTGCCGCGTTCGCGGCGTTCCAGAGGCGAGACGGCCGGGTCGCATTCGCGTTCCATGCCCGCAGACTGCCTGACGTTCGTTTCATCCGTAAAGAAGCCGCGTCGCGTGCGGAGAGACCCGCCGTTCGGCAACGAATCGGCCCTCGAAGACTGCGAAATGGCGGGCGTGCGGCATCTCTTCAAAATGCGGCGGTCGACTCGCGCGTTCCTGCCGGAGCTTGCGTCTGCGTCGCAGTTGAGCGAGGGAGAACGCCGCCCGCGCCTGATCGCGCACACGCATTCCGTGCGTACGGCGCGGTACGGCGGCTTTCCCCGCCCGATATCGGCAGTCAGACGACACTTGCACTCACCTGAAGCGGAAATCCAACGGCATGCGGACATTTCGGTCCGTCCATCTTGGCTGGCGGTTGAAAGGCTGAAATCGGCACTGAAGCCTTTGTTTCAATGCTGAAGTGGGTTTCCCGTTTTCGCCAAACGGGTGAAGAACGAAGCCGTTCGAGCCATACTTTATAGTGGAAGACCGAGAAGGGCAGGACGAACGACAGGAAACATTCGGCCGTCTCAGATCAAAACCTCTTCTCCGCTAAAATGGGAGTAGAACCTGCATTTTTTAGCCATGTGGAGTTGTAGAGATGTAGCGGCAATTTACATTCCCTGCACGGTCAACGTCCCTGCGTCCCTTTTCGCACCTGGACGACATCCGCGGCAATTTGCCGTTTTAGCGCGTCCAGCGAGGGGAATGTCTTCTCGGGACGTATGAACCGCAGGATTTCGATGCGCTCGTCCCCGAAGGCGGACGGCAAGCCCTCCGTGAAGTGGACTTCCAGGACGGATCGGGACCACCCCGCCGAACCCAAGGTCGGCGCAATTCCCCAGTTGGCGATCGCCTGCGCGCCCCCGCAACGGACAGCGTAAACGCCGCGCGGCGGTTGCACGTAAAAGGACGGGATGCGAAAATTCAAGGTCGGGAAGCCCAGTTTGCGTCCAAGCCCTTTGCCCGCGAACATGTCGCCGCGCACAAACCACGCGGCGCCCAGCATGGCGTTGGCGTCCTCGATGGCGCCGGCCGAAATCGCCGCGCGAATGCGCGTGGACGAGACGGGTGCGCCCTTGTAGACGGCATAGGGGACCAATGTCGCGGCAATGCCGAAAGCCTTCAACGTGTCGGGCGTCCCCGCCCCTTTCGCGCCGAAATTCCAATTCGCGCCGCATCGAACGGCCGTCACGCCGCGCGGCAAAAGGCAATCGCGCACGAAATCCGCAGCGGAAAGCGCGGCGAAATCGGGGGTGAAGTCGAGCGGGATGACATCCTCCACGCCTGAAGCGCGGAGTGCCGCCACACGGTCTTCGGACGACATGATCAACCGGGGGGCGCGTTCGGGAGCAAGCGTTTCCAGGGGATGGGTGCGGAACGTCAGCACCGCTTCCGCGCCCGAAAGGATGGCGCGGTGCCCAAGATGCACGCCGTCGAAGAATCCAACGGCGAGAATCATCGGGCGAGAGCCTCCGAAAGCGGCCGGACAAGCGCGGCAAAGTCGCCCAGGGGGGTCTCCAACAGCCGATCGAAGGGGATAGCCTCCGTCACGGAGTAGCGTCCCACCGTCGTGCGGCGCAGACTCGCCAGAACCGCGCCGCAACCGAGCGCCACGCCCAAATCGTCCACGAGCGCGCGGACCAAGAGCCCTTTCGTTCCCGAAACGGTGAACGACGCACGGCCGTCCGCGCGCGGCGGTTCTACGTCAAAACGGTACACGTGCGCCAGGAAAGGCTTGTGGGGGCCGGTCGGGACGACCTCGTAATCGGGACTACCCTCCCGGCGCACGCTGCAATAGGCGTTTTCGGTCTGGAAAACGTCCCCCCTGAAGTCAGGGAGAACCGTCTCGAGGGGGAGGTCGGCCGGCACCGGCCGCTCTTCTAGGAGTGCGCCGTGGGAGTCGCCCGTGTTCGTCCGCCGGCCCAGTTGCATTTCGCCCGACCAGGTTCGGTCCGCACCCATGACATCACCGACGAACTTGTTCGCATCGTTGATCAGCAGGACGAGAAGCCCCGACGCCGCGGCGTCCAGCGAACCGCCATGGCCGACTTTCACAAGATTGAACTTGCGCTTGACCGTCTTGACGACGGTCGAAAACGCCATCCCGACGGGCTTGTCGACAAGCAGGAACCCGTCGAGATTCTCGAGCATGCGCAGCTGGACAAGGTTCGCCATCAGTCGTTCGCCGGCGGCAGTCTGTCGAGTATCGCCAACACTTCGTCGCCCTTCTCGAGCGAGAGGTCGAGCTTGAAGCAGAGGCGCGGAGTAAACTTCATGCGCACTTCGCGGTTGATGATCGCCTGGAACTTGCGCGCATTGTGCTGCAGATGGCGGATGGCCTTCTCTTTGAGCGCGTCGTCGCCGAACACCGAGACGCCCACCGTCGCGTCGCGCAGATCTTTGCCGCATTTCACGCCCGTCACGGTGATCAAACCCGGCGCCACGGCGTCGCCCTGCATGACGGCATGCATGGACTCCGCAATGACGCGTTTCAACAAGGAATCAAGCCGTTGCAACCGATCGACACCCATGGCGCGAACCTCCTCAGAGACTGCGCGGCAGTTCCTCGAGCGCGTAGCACTCGATGACGTCGCCCGTCTGGAAGCCTTCGAAGTTCACGAAGCACACGCCGCATTCCTGCTGGCCGGTGACTTCCTTGACCTCGTCCTTGAAATGGCGCAGCGTCTGGACCTTGCCGTCCCAGATTTTCTCGTTCTTGCGCAGGATGCGATAGCGCTCTTTCGCGACGAGGCGGCCGTCCAGCATCTGCGAGCCCGCGATCTTGCCGAGCTTGCCGATGTCATAGATCGCCTTGATCTCGGCATGCCCGAGGACGACTTCCTTGTATTCCGCCGGGATGAGGTCCAGCATGGACTGCTTGACGTAATCCAGAAGTTCGTAAATGATGCGGAAGGACGCGATCCGCACGCCATCGTGTCGCGCCTGGCTCTGCACGCCCGAATCGTTGCCGATGTCGAAACCGACGATGATCGCCTTGCCCGCCGCGGCCGTCTTGACATCCGTAAGCGAGACGTTGCCCGTGCCGGTGGCGATGACGTTGAGGGCGACCTTCTCGCTTTTGATCTGGCCGAGCGCCTCGACGATCGCCTCCAGCGAGCCTTGGGTGTCGCTCTTGACGATCACATTGAGCTCCCGGCGGCCTTCCGCCGCCATGCGGTTCATGAGCGCGTCCAGCGTCATCGCCTTGGAGGACGAAAGTTCCTCCTCCTTGCGCTCGCGCGCCGTCTGCTCGGCCAGGGTGCGCGCGCGCTTCTCGTCCAGCATGACGCGGAA
>DJRS01000139.1:2663-5378 GCA_002440145.1 Verrucomicrobia bacterium UBA6354 | reverse complement strand
TCGTCGATAAGCGCGCGCACCTTGCCGAAATGCTCACCGATGAGAATCGCGTCGCCCACCTTGAGCGTGCCGCCCTCGACCAGCAGCGTCGCGCACGGGCCCAGCCCCTGCTGGAGTTCGGACTCGATGACGTACCCGTTCGCGCGGCGGTTCGGGTTCGCCTGCAGCTCCAGGACTTCCGCCTGGACGAGAATGTTCTCCAGAAGCGAATCGACACCCTCGCCCGTCACGCCCGAAACCGGGCAGCAGATGATGTCGCCGCCCCAATCCTCGGGGGTGAGGCCGCGTTTCTGAAGCTGCTGTTTGACGCGGTCCACGTTCGCCGTGGGCTTGTCGCACTTCGTGATCGCCACGAGAATCTGCACGCCCGCCTGGCGGGCCACCTTGATGCACTCCTCCGTCTGCGGCATGATGCCGTCGTCCGCGGCGATAATCAGGACGGCGATATCCGTAATCCGCGCGCCGCGCGCCCGCATGGCACTGAACGCGGCATGGCCGGGCGTGTCGAGGAAGGTGATCTTCTTGCCCGCGACGTCGACCTGGTACGCGCTGATCTGCTGGGTGATGCCGCCGGCCTCGCCCTGCGCCACGTGCTCCTTGCGGATATAGTCCATGAGCGTCGTCTTGCCGTGGTCGACATGCCCGAGGAAGGTCACGACCGGCGCGCGCGGCTTCAACGTCTCCGGCGGATCTTCGGGGATCAAATCGTCCGCGTCGATCGCCTTCAGCACCGGCCGCGCCGCGGCGTCTTTGTTGCGCGTATGCTCGATTGCGACCTTGTAGCCGTATTTCGCGGCGATTTGCGTCGCGACGTCCGGCTCCACGCGCTGGTTTATGGACGCCAGGATCTTGAGCGCCATGAGATCCGCGATCAGCCGGTTGGGCTTCACGTTCAGCTGCGCCGCCAGATCCTTCACGATGACGGCCCCGCGGATGGAAATCTCCTTGGATTCGGCGTTGACGGAAATGCGGCCGCCGGACGAAGGCTGGGCCGCGGCGTTCGCCGTGGCATGGTTCGCCGTGATCTTGTCGAACGCCTTCTGGCCCTCGCGTCCCTTCTTGCCCTTCTTCGTGCCGCGCTCGTCGTCCTCGTAATCCACCGGCTTGGGCGGACGCACCTTGGGCTGCGCGGCGACCGTGATCTTCACGATGCCCGGCGCCGCCTTCTGCAGCGGCTTGAACCCGGAGTTGGCGCCCGCCGTCAAGCCTACGCGAATCTGGGGCTTTTTGCCTGGGTTGATGCTGATCGGGGCCAATTTCGGCTGGGGCTTCTTGGGATTGATGCTGATCGGCGCCAGAACCGGCTTGGGCGCGGGAGCCGGGGCGGGTTTTGCCGCGGCCGGCGCCGGCGCGGCGGGAGCCGCCTTCGGAGCCACTGGCTCGGTTTTTTGGACCACCGGCACGGTCTTCGGGGCAGCGGGAACCTCGGGCTTGGGGGCCTCCGGTCCGGCTTTCGGCGCCACCGTCGCCTTCACGGGTTCCGGAGCGGGCTTCTTCTCGGCCGGGAGCCTCATGCGGTCCGCCGGACGCGCCGCGTACGCCGCTTTCGCGGTTTCGACATGCCGCACAAGCGCGGCGTCTTCGGCTTCCCTGTCTTTCGCGCGCAATTCCGCCGCGCGAGCCGCTTTCCCGGCGCGCCGTGCCACTCCCGCGCTCGGACCCTGATCGGAAACGGCTTTGCGCACGGCCGCGAGATCGCCCGCTTCTATCGTGCTGATCGCGCTCGCCACGTCGATTCCGCACGAAGCCGCCGCCCGCAGGACGTCCGCACTCGTAACGTTCGATTCTTTCGCCAATTCGTATACTCTCATCGTAAATCTTTCCGTTTCTGATCGACTCTGCCAAACTTTGCCCGATTCGCGGACGCGGCGATTATTCCTCCACGCCCCCGTTCATCATCTTCACGACGGCTCCGGCGGCCGCGTAGATGCCCTTTGCCGCGACCTCGTCTATGCCCGTCGCGGCGATAAAGCCGGCTTCGTCGTCGCCCACGATGCCTTCGACCGTCAGATAGCCGGCATCGGCCATGCGTGTCGCGATCGCGGTCGAGATGCTCAGCGTCTCGGCCAATTCCTTGATCGCGTGCGCCTTCTGGTCCTCGAACGAGGCCATCACGAGCGACTTCTTGACGTCTACGTGCCACCCCGTCAGGCGCGAGGTCAGGCGCACGTTCTGCCCGCGCTTGCCGATCGCGAGCGAATACTGGTCGGGAGCGACGACGACGCGCACCGAATTGGGCTGGACGGGATCCACCTCGATGGACTCCAGCTTCGCCGGCGCAAGCGCCGCCTCAACGTATTTGCAGATGTCCGCGTCCCAGCGCACGATATCTATCTTCTCGCCGTTGAGCGCGTTCACCACCGCCTTCACGCGATTGCCGCGCTGGCCCACGCAAGCGCCCACGGGGTCCACCTTGTCGTTCGACGAACGCACCGCGATCTTCGCCCGGAAGCCCGGGTCGCGGCTGCATCCCATGATTTCCACCACGCCGTCCGCGATCTCCGACACCTCCAGCCGGAAGAGTGCCTCCAGAAACTTCGGGCTCGCGCGCGAGATTGTCACGCTCGGCCCGCGCGCCTCGGATTCCACGCGCGTGATGATGGCGCGCACCGTATCGCCGACTTGATAGTGCTCGGTCGGGATGCGTTCCTTGTTGGGGAGGGTCATTTCCGTCTTGCCGACGGTCACGTACGTCTCGCGGGGGCCGACGGCGGA
>DJRS01000139.1:0-2571 GCA_002440145.1 Verrucomicrobia bacterium UBA6354 | reverse complement strand
TCGCGGATGCGCTGCATGATCATCTGCCGCGACATTTGCGCGGCGATGCGCCCCAGACGCGCCGCGGGGATCTCGATCTCGATCGTCGCCCCTTCCACGACCGGATTGCCGTTGTTCAGCCGCTTGGCGCGCGCCAGGGAGATGAAGCCCGGCCCCACGTCTTCATCGGAGCAAACTACCGTATCGTACACATGCAGCGAAAGATCCTTGCGGTCGATAGCCACGCGCAGATCGTTCGTAACGTCGCGATTGCGGCGGGCGGCTTGCGTCAACGCCCACTCGATCGCCTGCAGGACGATCTCGCGACTCACGCCGCGCTCGGCTTCAATTTGCTGGACAACCGCCAGCAATGGATTGTTCATCGCCATTCTCTTTTCGCTCCTTACTGCTGTCAAAAACCAAACCGCGCCCCTCGGACCGACCGTTCAGATCGCCGAAAAGCACCCATATTGTATCAAATTTGACCGTTCGCGGTCAACTGGACTTGTTCAAATCTTCAAAATTTGCCCGTTTTGGACGGAAAACAGCAAAAAAAGAAAGGCGCATACCCTGCGGTACGCGCCTTCTCTCCTATATTATAGCCAGGAACCGCTGTCAGAAGTTCAGCGTCACGCCGACGCCGCCCCAGGCGAAGTCCTTGTACTGGCCGTATTCGGCACCCGAAGCAGCATCCGCCGCGTCGCGCAGATCGCCGTCGATGATCGAGCAGTAGGCGACCTTGGCGAAAAGCCCGAAGTTCTTCGTGATCTGGTAAGTCGCGTCCAAACCGATCTTCATCGTCGCGAGGCAGGAATTGATCTTGTTCCAGTTCGCATCCGTGCCATAGTGTGGGAAGCACCAGCCGTAGTTGCGGTTGCGCCACACGAAGGTGATGGACGGGGTGAGCGCGAAGGCATCGTTGACCGCGACCGTCTTCTTCAAACCGAACTGCAGGAGGTTGCCGTCCGACTCGTGGTACTCGTGCACCACATCGATGAACGGAATGACGAACGGGTTCACGAGCGCGAAGCTGTGGTTCCAGTCCATTGTGGTGTCCGTCTTCTGGTAACGGTGGTGGCGGCGGTGGGGGTAGTAGTACCACACGACCGAGGTGCGGTAGTCGAGGCCCCAGGTCTTGTCGTCGTCAAACCAGAACGTCCGGCCCCAGTGCACATTGAAATCCCACTCGTTGAACGCCTTGCCGTAGGAATCGCGGCGCTTGTCGGTGAGGTCGGTGTTGGACCAAATGCCGATGCCGAGGTAGCCGAAGTCGATATCCTTGGCGAGGAGGTTGACGTTGCCCTCGAGGTAACCCTGAAGCGTGGGCTCGGAGTTCACGAGCGACCCGTAGAGCTGATAGCCGGAATAGATGCCGTAGTTGCCGAAGCCCCAGAAAGGCAACTGGGGCGCCGCCTCCGTTTGCTCGACTTCCGTGGCGCTTTCGCCCTTGTCCGCTACTTCCGCCGCGGACGCAACGCAAGCGCCCGCGAGACACACCGCAACCATCAATTTTTTCATGATCTAGTCCTTTAACTCCTAGTTTTGGTTAGATTTCTTAGATTTTACTCGTTTGCGCCTCATGAAGATTTCACACAATCCTCACAAGACGCTGACAATTATACCATTTTCTCGCCGAAGCTACAACCTCCCCCTCGAAAAAAATGAACCCCGCACAACATCCACACGAACGCCGCGCAGGATTGGAACGTCAGCGCGGACTATGGCACGCCCCGGGAAGTTCGGGAAAAACCGCACAGGGAGAAGTTTGGTGGCCAAGGCCGGGATCGAACCGGCGACACACGGATTTTCAGTCCGTTGCTCTACCAACTGAGCTACCTAGCCACATTCGAAATGGTAGGGGCGCAGGGATTCGAACCCTGGACCCAGTGATTAAGAGTCACTTGCTCTACCAGCTGAGCTACGCCCCCATTTCACTGTCCCGCGATGGAGCGAGGAACGGGACTCGAACCCGCGACAACCACCTTGGCAAGGTGGCACTCTACCAACTGAGTTATCCTCGCACGCTCACGAAAACGGAACATAGTATACCATATTTTGCCGTCCGGACGCAAGGGGATTTTTGAAGAAAATCAAAATATCTTGGCTATATCAAGAAAACGGACGCGTTTACACGTTTTCCCTGCACTTATCCTGCAACACGGCACCGCCCGGTATGCCCGCCCGCGCAAATCCCCAGCCCTGCTTTTGCAGGCTTGGGGCCGTTCCGGCGCAACGGCATCACGCCCCGAGGACGCGTGCGAAAAAGGCACGGTCGGACAAGACGCGCATCCCCTGGACCCGCCGCCGCGCCACCTTCAGGTTCGCCCGCCGTCCCCACAGGTCGTGCACGACGCACGCCGCCGCGCAAAAATGCCGTATCCGCCCCGTCGCGAGGCATTTCCCCAGATAACCGGCGTAAACCACCGTAAACGGAAGCAATATGCGCAGGAATCCCTCATACGAGAAGTTCGCCAGATACGAAAAGAAGATATTGCCGAGATACTGCCGCCAAATCGCCGCGTTGTCCATCCGTCCCGACGTCGCCCCGCAAAGGTGCTCGACCGGCTCCGTCGGCACAAACCACACTTCCGA
>DJRS01000050.1:2602-5175 GCA_002440145.1 Verrucomicrobia bacterium UBA6354 | reverse complement strand
CGCGCCGTCTGGGGGCGGAAAGCAAAGAAGGAGGATGTTTGATATGGCGGAAATCATAGTCGCGCTGGACGTGCGCACCCGCGCAGAGGCGGTGACCAAGGTAAAAGAGATTGGACCGGCGATAGATTTCTACAAGATCGGGCTCGAGCTTTTCACGGCGGAGGGGCCGGATGTCGTCAAGGCGGTGAAAGACCTGGGCAAACGGATTTTCCTCGATCTGAAGTTCCACGACATACCGCGCACGGTGGAGCACGCCGTCTTGAGCGCCGGGCGGCTGGGCGTGGATTTGACGACGATACACGCGGCGGGCGGACGGGCGATGATCCGCGCCGCGGCGGATGCGGCGGCGTCCTTCGGGACGGGTGGTCCGAAGATCCTGGCGGTGACGGTTTTGACATCCCTGGACGGCGCGGATCTGTCCGATATCGGCGTCGTCGGGCGCACGCCGGCGGAGCAGGTCGCGGCGTTGGCCCGGCTCGCGGTCGCGAACGGCGCGGCGGGGCTGGTGTCGAGTCCGAAGGAAGTGGGGGCGCTTTCGGCAGCGCTGCCGAAGGGGACGCTTTTCGTGACGCCGGGGGTGCGTCCGGCGGGGGCGGCTGTCGGCGACCAGAAGCGCGTGGCGACGCCGGCGGACGCGGTCCGCGACGGGGCGACGCATTTGGTGATCGGGCGGCCGATCGTGCAGGCGGCGGATCCGGCCGCGGCGGCGCGCGCCATCCGGGCCGAGATTGCGGGGTGAGACATGCGGAAGGCGGCGCGACACATCACCGGATCGCTTTTGGCGCTTCTTCTGGGGAGCGCGGGGTGCCGGGCGTTGCAGGAGGCGCGGCAGGCGCAGCAGGCGGTGGCGCCCCGGGCGCAGGCGGAAGGGGCGGTCTGCGCCTGCCCGGTCTTTGATCTGCAGCAGAAGCAGCTTCCCGACCTTGTCGCGTTCGCCTTGACGAACCGGCCTTCCATGCGCGCCTGCCGGCTGGCCGTCGAAGACGCGCGCCTGGCCCTCAAGGAAATCGACGCTTCCGCGCCGCTCGTGAGCGCCACGCCCTGGACGGGTCTTTCGCTTGCCGGGTCCGCCGGGTACAGCGCCGCGAGCGCACGCGCCCCGCTACGGGATCTTTCGTGGGATACGGAAGGCAGCGCCGCCGGCGCGCTTTCGCTCGATCTGCTGCTGTACGATTTCGGGCGGCACGCGGCGCAGGCGCGGGAACAGAGCGAGAAGGTCGTGGCGGCCGAACTGGCGCTTCTGGACGAGGGATTCGCGGTGTTCGAGGAGGTGACGGAACGCTTCTTCACGCTTCTCGAGAAAGACGCGCTTTTCGAAGTCGCCCTCACCAACGAAATCGAATTCGCCTCGCATCTGCAGCAGGCGAAAGAGAAGCTCGCGGCGGGCGAAGGGTTGAAATACGACGTCATGCGCGCGACCTACAACTACACCGACGCGTGCGAGAAGCGCGTCAACGCCTCGAACGACGTGAGCAACGCCGGGTCGGAGATGCTGCGCGTCCTGGGGATCGTCGTTTCGCACGGCGACCGGGACAAGGTCGTCTGGCGGCTGCGGAATCCCCTGCGCGAGATGCGGCGCGCGTTCGAGCCCACGACCGTGACGGCCGCCCGGGTGTTCGGCGTCGCCTGCACGAATGCGCCGCGCATGCAGGTCAAGCGGGCCTATCTGCGGGCGGCGAGCGCGGCGGTGGACGCGGCGCGGGCGGATCTCTATCCGGAACTTTCGCTGCGTGCGTCGCTCAATTGGGCCGATCCGCTCTGGTACTGGTCGTGGGGCGTGGAGGCCGCGCAGAGCCTGTTTTCGGGGTTCCGCAAGACGACGGCGCTGGAACGCGCGACGGTCGCGCTTCGGCAGCGCGATACGGAGCTGGACGTCGCCGAACAGGATCTTTCGCTCGAGATCGCGCTGGCCGTTTCGGAGCGCGACAACGCCCGCAATTCGTTCGAGACGGCCAGGGCGTCCGTCGTCCAGGCGCGCGAGAACCTGGACATGGCGCACGAGCAGTTCCGCGTGGGCGAACTCGACACGGTCGATTTCAACACGGCCGTGAACGACTACACGACCGCGCTCGGCAACCGCGTCACGGCGTTCTACCGCGGGCAGATCGCGGAATCCAAGCTTTTCGCCCTGGCGGGACTCAAACCGCGCTTTGCGATGGGCTTCGTCTACGAGGAGGACATAAGATGAAATTCATGCGTACGGGGGCGCTCGTCTGCCTGATGTTGGCCGCGGGGTGCTCCAAGCTGGAGGAGAAACGCGAAAAGGGCGCGCGCTACCGCCTGGCGCCCCTCGCGCGGACGGATATCGTCTGCACGGTAGAGGCGACGGGAACCGTCACGCCGCGCAATTCGGCGTCGGGCATCCCGGTCGGCGCGCAGGTCAACGGCAAGCTCGTCAAGCTCTTCGTGGACTACAACTCGGAAGTCACCAACGGGCAGGTCGTGGCGCTCATCGATCCGCAAGTCTACGAAGCGACGTACAAGGCTTCCGTCGCCAAGCTCGAGATGAACAAGGCGTCCGTCGCGCGCTGCGAGGCGGAACTCGCGTACGCGGAAAAGACCTACGCGCGCAA
>DJRS01000050.1:0-2405 GCA_002440145.1 Verrucomicrobia bacterium UBA6354 | reverse complement strand
GAGGGCGAGACGGTCGTCTCGTCCTACAACGCCGTGCCGGTATTGACGATCGCGGAGGACTTGCGGACGATCTGGATCGAGGCGACGGTTCCGGAAGCGGACATCGGACAGATCAAGGTCGGCCAGCCGGTATCCTTCACGGCGGACGCGTACCGGCGGCGGTTCAAGGGGAAAGTGCGCCAGATCCGCCGCGCGGCCACGACGGAGAACAACGTCGTGACGTTCCCGGTCATCGTCGAGGCGGCCAATCCGGACGAGATGCTCTTCCCGGGGATGACGGCCACGCTTTCCATCGAAACGGGGCGGGACGAAGACACGGTGGCCGTGACGAGCGCCGCGTTCAGGTTCCGCCCGAAAGACGAAGACCTGGCGAAGATGCCCCCCGAGGATATTCCCGCCGGACCCAAACTTTGGTTTGTGACGGAATCGGGCGGGCTGGAGCCCGTCGCGGTGACACAGGGCGTCGCGGACACGTCCTTCACGGCGGTCACGGCGAAGGACGGGCAGAAACTCGAGGGCCGCGAGGCGGTCATCGGGTACCAGACGGTCGCCTCCGCCAACCTGAACGAGGCGGACAATCCTTTCATGCCGAAAATGCCCAAGCGCAACAAGAACAAGGGGACGGCGCCCGCACCGAAGAACTGAAGCCATGGCCGCGCTCATCGATATCCGCGACATGTACAAGATCTACGCGCTCGGGGAAGAGCCCGTGCACGCGCTGGACGGGGTGTCGCTGCGCATCGACACGGGCGAGTTCGTGGCGATCATGGGCGCGTCGGGTTCGGGGAAGTCCACCTTGCTCAACATCCTGGGGTGCCTTGACACGCCCACGAAGGGGTCGTACCGCCTGGACGGGATCGAGGTGGCGGCGCGTTCCCGGACGGAACTCGCGCACATCCGCAACCGCAAACTGGGGTTCGTTTTCCAGAACTTCAATCTGTTGCCGCGGACGAGCGCGATAGAAAACGTGGAATTGCCGGATTTCTATCTGGGGCGGCTGTCGCACGCGGCGCGGCGGGCGCGGGCGCTGGAACTTCTGGCGCGCGTGGGGCTGGGCGGACGCGGCACGCACACGCCGGCGCAGCTTTCGGGCGGGCAGCAGCAGCGCGTGGCCATCGCGCGCGCCCTGATGAACAATCCGCCGGTTCTGTTCGCGGACGAACCCACGGGCAATCTCGACACGAAGAGTTCGATAGAGATCATGCATCTTTTCACGGAACTTTCGAACGAGGGGATCACCATCGTCATGGTCACGCACGAGGACGATATCGCCGCCTACGCCAAGCGCCACATCGTCATGCGCGACGGGCGCGTGATGCGCGACGACGCGGGGAAGGGCGGACGCAAGAACGTCGACCAGGTCGCGCAGTTCGTGAAGGAGGCGCTCGCGTGAATATCGGGATGATATTCAAGGTCGCCGTGCGCGCCATTTTGCGCAACAAGACGCGTTCGCTTTTGACGTGCCTGGGCATCATCGTGGGCATCGCGGCGGTCATCGCGGTCATGGCCATCGGCCAGGGCGCGCAGGCGCTCATGGTCAAGGAGATTTCGTCCATCGGCAACAATCTGGTCATGGTGTTCCCCGAGCGCCGCAACCGTGGCGCCGTGTCCTCCGGCATGGGGCAGGGCGAGACCATGACGGCGGGAGACGCCGAGGCCGTCAAGAAGGAGCTTTCGTACCTTGTGCAGGGCGTCAGCCCGAGCGTGCGCACGACGGTCCAGATGATGTACGGCGACAAGAACTGGTCGGGCAACGTGCAGGGCTGCTCGACAGACATCACGCTCATCAGCAACTGGACGGTTTCCGAAGGGCGATTCTTCACGGAGGAAGAAGAGAAGCGTTGCGCGCGCGTGTGCGTGGTCGGGACGACGGTCGCCTCCAACCTGTTCGAAGACGGCGAGCCCGTGGGGAAGACCTTGCGCCTGAACAACATGACGTTCAAGGTCATCGGCGTTTTGGGGTCCAAGGGCGCCAACAATTGGGGCCAAGACCAGGACGACGTCATCATGGCGCCCTACACGAGCGTGCAGCGCTACTTGAAGCGCTCGAAGTTCCGCACCATCAACATGATGAGCATTTCGCTCCGTTCGATGGACGACCTCGAGGAGGCGAAACGCGAGATTACGGCGCTTCTGCGCCAGCGGCACCATTTGGCGGACTACCAGGACGACGATTTCGAGACGCGCGACACGACGGAGATCATGAATACGATCGGGTCCGTCACGGGGCTCATGACGGTTCTGCTGACGGCGGTGGCGGCCATATCGCTTCTCGTGGGCGGCATCGGCATCATGAACATCATGCTCGTCTCGGTCACGGAGCGCATACGGGAAATCGGCCTGCGCATGGCCATCGGGGCCACGCCCGCGAACATCCTCTCGCAATTCATGTTCGAGGCGGTCGT
>DJRS01000188.1 GCA_002440145.1 Verrucomicrobia bacterium UBA6354 | reverse complement strand
TGAGAAAAAATTCTCATGCCCATGAGAATTTTTTCTCATCGGCACGAGAATCTATTCTCATGGGCACGAGAATTCCGTCTGTTCGTGGCGTCCCGCGTCCGGACTGGACAGGGATCTTCGCCTGTCTGCGCGAACTGTCCGCTCCTGCCGTCGGGACGGTTTGAGGAGTGACACGCCTTCGCCCTGCTCCTCTATAATACAACTCTACACAGCCCCCCCCCCACACGTTCTCCCGATCTCCTGTGAGAACAAAAGCCAATAGGCTAATCGCTTCGAAAAGCGCATCGTGTCGCGAGACATTTTCCGGTGATGTATTCGCTTTTCTTTCGAACGCAACTTTGGTATAATAGACTCTATGAATGCAAATACTAGAGGCCGCGAAGGCGGTTACAACTGCGTGGTCTGCATCAAGCAGGTCCCGGATACGAAGAAAGTGACCGGCCAGGCCATGAAGGCGGACGGTACGATCAACCGTGCGGCGCTTCCCGCGATTTTCAATCCCGAGGACCGCAACGCGCTTGAAGCGGCGTTGCGCGTGAAAGAACGGCACGGCGGCACGGTGACCGTCCTCACGATGGGACTTCCGGCGGCGTGCGCCATCCTGCGCGAGGCGCTCATGTGCGGCGCGGACAAGGCGTACCTCCTGACGGACCGCAAGGCGGCCGGCTCCGACACGCTCGCGACGAGCTACATCCTCTCCCAGGCCGTGAAACTGTTCCATCCGGACATGGTCTTCTGCGGACGCCAGGCGATCGACGGCGACACCGCGCAGGTCGGTCCGCAGATCGCCGAGAAGCTGGAATACGCCGCGGTCACCTACCTGACCAACCTCGAGATGGACGGCGACTACGCCCTCGCCACGCGCGACATCGGCACGGGAATCGAACGCGACCGCGTCAAGCTCCCCGCCCTCTTCACCGTCACGGAAGCGTTCGGCGAACTGCGTCCGTTCAACGTGAAGCGCGTGATGAAGTACAAGAACGCCAAGGCCCCGGTCGAGAACGGCGGCGCGGCGCTCGCGGGCGATCTGGCGATCGGCCAGCTCTCGTGCGACGACTGCGGATGCGAGGCGGACCGCTGCGGTTTCGCCGGCAGCCCCACCAGCGTGAACAAGATCGTCTCGGTCGTCCTCGCGGGCGGCGCCTACAAGGAAGTGTCGGCGGACGACGCGGGCATCAACGCGCTCGTCGGCGAACTGATCGCCGACCACACCATCGGTTAAGGGAAGGAGATTTCGGAAATGGACAGATCCAAAGGTGAAGTTTGGGTATTCGCCGAGCAGGAAGACGGCAAGCTGAGCGAAGTGCCGCGCGAACTGCTGGGCAAGGGTCGCGAATTGGCGGACAAGCTCGGCGTCAAGCTCGGCGCCGTCCTCATGGGCGACGGCGTGGAAGGTCTCGCCAAGGACCTCTTCGAGGCGGGCGCGGACATCGTGCACCTCGTCGAGGATCCGGAGCTGAAGATCTACCGCTCCAAGGCCTACCGCCACGCGTTCGTGGAGCTCATCAAAGAGTGCCATCCGCAGATCGTGATCTTCGGCGCGACGCACATCGGGCGCGACCTCGCCCCGGCAGTCGCTTCGGCGCTCCGCTGCGGCCTCACGGCGGACTGCACCGACCTGCAGATCGCGGACTACGAGGACCGGAAGACGAAGGAAGTCTTCCCGAACTGCCTCATGCAGATCCGCCCGGCGTTCGGCGGCAACATCATCGCCACCATCGTCAACGCGCGCAACTGGCCGCAGATGTCGACCGTGCGCGAAGGCGTCATGAAGCCCCTCAACCCGCAGCCCGGCCGCACGGGCGAACTCGTGCGCCACGATTCGCATCTCGCCGGCGTGGACATCCCGGTCGAAGTGCTGGAAATCATCCGCCGCCACTCGTCCATCAACCTCAAGGGCGCGCGCATCATCGTCGCCGGCGGGGCGGGCGTGGGCTCGAAGGAAAACTTCAAGCAGCTCTTCGAACTGGCGGACGCCCTGGGCGGCGCCGTGGGCGCCAGCCGCGCCGCGGTCGACCTCGGGTACTGCGAGCACGAGCGCCAGATCGGCCAGACCGGCGTGACGGTGCGCCCGGCGCTCTTCATCTCCTGCGGCATCTCGGGCGCGGTCCAGCACCTCGCCGGCATGCAGGATTCGGCGAAAATCATCGCCATCAACACGGATCCCAACGCGCCGATCTTCCAGATCGCGCACTACGGCATCGTGGGCGACCTCAACGTCGTCATTCCGAAAATGATCAAGGCCATCAAGGGAAAGGCCCAGTGACAAAATGAGCAATTTCTACAAAGACAATCCGGATATCGCCAAGACGATCGACGCGCTCGATCTCACCGAAGTCGCCACGCTCCTCGAGCAGGACTTCAAGTTCGCGAAGGAATACGACTTCGCGCCGAAGTCCGCCGAAGAGGCGATCGACAACTACAAGCGCGCGCTCGACGTGTGCGGCGACGTGTGCGGCAACCGCATCGCCCCCACCGCCGAGGAGACCGACCGCGTCGGGAACGTCCTCAACGACGACGGCACGGTCACGTATGCGCCGGGCATCAAGCTCGCCATCGACCTGCTGGGCCGCTCGGGCCTCTCGGGCTGCACGATCCCGTACTATCTGGGCGGACTCAACATGCCCTGCACGATCCTGACGGCGTGCAACGACATCGTCAGCCGCGCGGACGCCGCGCTCATGAACATCTTCGGCCTGCAGGGCATCGCCGAGACGATCAACTCGTTCGCGAGCGAGGACATCAAGAAGGAATACGTGCCGAAACTCTGCGACGGGACCTACACGGGCGCCATGGTGCTCACCGAGCCGGACGCCGGCTCCGACCTGCAGAGCGTCAAGACGGTCGCCTTCCAGGACAAGGACGGCAACTGGTTCGTGAACGGCGTCAAGCGCTTCATCACGAACGGCTGCGGCGACGTCCTGCTCGTGCTCGCCCGCACGGAGCCGGAGTTCTCCGACGGACGCGGCCTCAGCTGCCTGCTCGTGGAGAAAGGTCCGAAGGTCAAGGTGCGCCGCCTCGAGCACAAGCTCGGCATCAACGGCTCGCCGACCTGCGAACTCGTCTTCGACAACGCGCCGGCGAAGCTCATCGGCCAGCGCAAGCGCGGCCTCATCACCTACGTCATGGCGCTCATGAACGGCGCGCGCGTCGGCATTTCGGCGCAGGGCACGGGCATCGGCGAGGCGAGCTACCGCGCCGCGCGCGAATACGGCGCCAGCCGCAAGCAGTTCGGCGTGACGATCGACACCTTCCCGGCTTTGCGCGAACTCATGAGCGACATGTCCGTCGACCTGCAGGCCGCGCGCATCCTCGCGTACTACTCCTCCAAGTGCGTCGACCTCGAAAACGGCCTCACGAAGAAGTTCGAGTCCCTCAAGGGCACCCCCGAGGCGCCGGCCGTGCGTGCGCGCATGAAAGCCTACGCCGCGTTCAACAAGATGCTCACCCCCATGGCGAAGTACTACGCCTCCGAGATGTCCATGCGCGTCTCGAACGGCGCCGTCGCCGTCCTGGGCGGCTCGGGCTACATGAAGGACTATCCCGTCGAGCGCTACCTGCGCGACGCGCGCATCACCTCCATCTACGAGGGCACCTCGCAGCTCCAGGTCGTCGCGGCCATCGCCGGCGTCATGGGCGGCCTGGTCAAGGATGTCGTCGCGGACGTCTTCGCCGGCGTGGACACGACGGGCTTCGAGAAGGAGAAGGTCGAAGTCGAAGCCCTCCTCGCGGACCTGGATTCCGCCATCGAATACGTGAAGAACCATCCGGACGGGAAGATGTACCACGACCTCCACGCGCGCCAGCTCGTGGACGCGGCCATCGCCGTCGTCGTGGGCGCCCTCTTCATCCGTTTCGCGGCGAAGTTCCTCGAGAAGAAGCCGGTGCTCGCGTACTGGCTCGCGACGAAGTATCCGACCGCGCGCGCCGAACTCGCGAAAGCGAAGAGCGGCTACACCGCGTCCGTCACGGCGTTCGACGAAATCGCGCCGGCCGTGACGCTTGAGGACTGATGTGGCTCGGCTGGATTCTCGCTTCATGCGTCATCCTCAGCTTCTACGACCTTTCCAAGAAGGCGTCGGTCAAGGATAACGCCGTGTTCCCGACTCTGCTCGGGAGCACGCTGAGCGGCTGGTTGGCGGTCACCGCCTTCCTGATTGGACGCGGCACTTTCGCCGCGTCCATTTCTGTCCCTTTCGCGCAAATCGGGCTCCTCCTTTTGAAGAGCGTCCTCGTGGGCGCGAGCTGGACGTGCACCTATCTGGCCTTGCGCACGCTCCCCGTCACCTGCGCCGCGCCGATCCGGGCGACCGGTCCCTTCTGGACGCTGCTCGGGGCCATCCTGCTTTTCGGCGAATGGCCCGACGGACGGCAGGCGGCGGGCATGGCGTGCGTGTTGGCCGGCTGCTTCCTCTTTTCGCGCTCCACGGCGCACGAGGGCGTCGATTTCTGGCGCACCCCCGCCATCGCCCTCGCCTTCGCCGGCACCGTGCTCGGCAGCTGTTCGGCGCTCTACGACAAGCACCTCATCCAGGGACTCCGCTTGCCGCCCGCCACGGTTCTCTGGTGGTTTCTGGGCGGCATGACGCTGGTCTACGCGGTGGCGGTCGTCGTGCGCCGCGGCAATTCCGCCCATGCCCACTCCTTCCAGTGGCGCTGGACCATTCCCTGCGTGGGCATCCTCCTCGCGCTTTCCGACGCCTGCTACTTTACGGCCGTCTCGGACCCCGACGCGCGCATATCCATCCTCAGCATGGTCCGCCGGGCGAGCGTCGTGCTCACCTTCTTCGTGGGCGGCGCCGTCTTCCGCGAAACCAACATGCGGCGCAAAGCGTGGGCGCTCGCCGCCATTTTGCTGGGCGTCATCGTTCTTTGCTGGACAAAATAACCCATCCATCGAAACCTAACCATGAAAACTTCCCAAACCGTCGAAGAACTCACAGCCCGCTACGGCGCACCCGGCCGGATCGTCTTCCGCCCCGGCCACAAAGGCCGTCCCGTCGCCGTGCTCGCCAACCGCTACGGCGTCGCCGAAGTCGCCCTCCTGGGCGCCAACACGCTCTCCTACCGCCCCACGGGGCACGCGCCCGTCCTCTTCTCCTCGCCGGAACACCCCTACAATCGCGCGGACGAGGTGCATGGCGGCATCCCCGTCTGCTGGCCCCAGTTCGGCCGTCTCGCCATCCCCGGCATGGTCCCGCACGGTTTCGCGCGCATCCTGCTCTTCGAGGTGCGCGGCACGAAATATTCGGAGGAAATGACGGAACTCACCCTCGGCGTCGCCGCGGACGCGAATACGCGCGCACTCTGGCCGCACGATTTCGATCTCGAACTGACGGTCACCCTCTCCATGAAACTGACCCTCAAGCTTGTCACGAAGAACACGGGCAAGGAACCGTTCGCCTTCACCTGCGGACTCCACCCCTATTTCAACGTACGCGAACGCGACCGCGTCCTCCTCAAGGGATTCGACGGGCTGGGCTACGTCAACGCCGCGGACATGTCCACCGGCACGCAGTCGGGCGACCTGCCCGTCACCCGGGCGCTGGACCACGTCTTCACGCTCAAGGCGCAACCCAAGCACGAATTCGCCCTGATCGACCAAGGACTGGAGCGCGCAATCGCCATCGTATCCAGCGGCAACGCCAACGAAGTCGTGTGGAATCCGGGCGACGCCTGCACATTCAAGGACCTTCCGCCGGACGCCGCGCGGCGCTTCGTCTGCGTCGAACCCGTCAGTTCCTGGCCGCACGCCGTGCGCGATCTCGAGCCGGGCGAAACGCACGAACTGATGGTCGCCATCCAATCCACCCTGCCCGACGCGCCTGCGGACTGAATCTTCCGATCGTGGAACCGGCCTCGAAAAGAAAGCGGCGAACTCGTGGAAAAGCTCGAAACGCACCTCGCGCCCATTCTGAAGGAACTGGGTTGCACCGCCTCGTTCGGCGGCACCCACCAGGCCAACCTGAGCGCGCCGCACGCTGGGGTTCCTCTCGCTCGTCCTCCTCGGTCTGCTCGCCTTCATCCTGTTCGCCGCGACCGGATCGTTCGCGCGGGCGGCAGGGACCGCCGCCCCTACCATTGGAGGGGCGAATGCCGCGCGCCGGAACGCCACGCCCCACCCCCATCCCCATGGTAGGGGCCGCAGTCCTCTGCGGCCCGCCGCGACAACCAGACCGCGAAGCGGTCTCTCTAAAAACCTGTTCGCCTGTGTTCGGAAGCGGAACCTGCGGAGCGTCCAGGCGAAGCGGAGATGCGCCGAAGAAGCTTTGCTTCGGAGGGTAGGTCGCGAAGCGACGGCGAAGCCGACCGCAAGGGCCCGCGCGTAGCCCTTTGTTGCTCATCGGAGTTTCTTCTACATTTTCTACACGGTTAATCCCCGATAGACTCCCCTCTCTCTGCGTTCTCCGCGTGTCTCTGCGTGCAAAATCCGCCTCCCCCACGCCGCCGCGTCAGAGGCCCTGGAAGAGCCCGTCGTATTCGGCG
>DJRS01000021.1 GCA_002440145.1 Verrucomicrobia bacterium UBA6354 | reverse complement strand
CATTTTGCCCGGCAGGTGTTTCCCGATTTCCCCGGGCGGGCGGACTATCGCCGGCTCAAATTCCAGAAGATTATCCGCCCAAATGCCGCGGTGAATCTACGCGTAGTGCGAACACCCAAGGGGTTCGATTGTTCGCTCACGGGACAGAACGGGATATGCGCCTCTTATTTGGTGGAAAGGTCGCCGGCATGAAGCGTTTCTTCTTGTTTGTATCTTGGGGAGTGATGGGATGGGCGTTCTTCTCTCCTTTTGCGGCGGCAGGGGCTACACTCCCGCCCGCCTGCCAAAAGGCGTTCCGGCGGGCGCTCGATGCGGATGCCGCCTGGCGCATGTCCCGCATGCTCCCGGGGGCGACGCACCCCCTCGTCTCGACGGGGCTTGTCTCTTGCGCACGTTTCCGCGGCATAATCTGGGATGTGCGCGCCCCTTTCGCCTCGACCATCACCATGACAACGAACGCCCTCGTTTTTGCCGACGAGGAGGGCATGCGTATAAAAGATTTTGTCGACTGGCCGTACTACGCGGAAATCCGCGACCGTACGGACGCCTTTGCCGCTGGGGACATGTCGGCTTTTGACGGGCTTTTCGATTGGCAGTCGCGGTCCATTGGGACAAATGGCTGGGTTCTGACGTTAACGCCTGCTTTTTCTCAGATTCGTTCGCTTTTTACAAAGCTAGTTGTGTCAGGCGCGGCGGAAATCACGAATGTGACCTGGCATACCGCGCGGCAGGGCACCATACTCCTGGAGTTCGCCGAATTGGGGCAGGGCACACACCGCCTATGGGAGCGTACGTCAAAATGAAAAAGGCGCGTGCATTCGCATGCGGTATTGTCCCCCTCGTGCTGGCCGCGGCATGTGCGCTTCTGTATCTGGCGCGATCGCCGCGGATCGAAACGTCCCTCTACGACTTGATCGGTTCGGCCGGGAAGGCGATTCCCGCCGCTTTGCGCAATTCATCGAACGGGCTCGTGCCGGTCTTGGTCTTTGCTCCCGATTTCGACAGCGCCTGTGCCGCGGCGACGAATCTGGAAGCGCGGCTTTTGCGCGACTGTCCGGCTCTCGAAAACATGCATGTGCGCACGGACGGCAGGGATTTTGCGGATTTTCTGGGATTTTGCCGTACTTATCCCGCCGGGCTCGTCTCCCCGGTCGCGCGCACGCTCCTGCAAACCCCCGAGGGCCGTGCAAAACTGGCGCGGCGGGCCCTGCGCACCTACTTCGCGACGCCCATTCCGCCTCTTTTCTCCCCTGTAGAGGATCCTTTTTGTCTTCTGAACGGCTATATTTCGTCTTTGCCGGCGGCTTATGCCGGCTGGAAACCGCGTGAAGGCTTCTTGACGGCGCAAAAAGACCAAACCACCGTCCTGCTTCTCTTGTTGGAATTCAAGCCCGGCGTAGAGACGGATGTTCGCAAACTTGTCGATTTCAAGGCGGATCTCGACCGGCTTTGCGCCCAAGTTGTCCGTCCGCCTGTTGCCATTGCGGCTTGCGGCGTTCCTGTCCATACAGCCGAAACAGCCGCGCGTTGTCAGACAGAAATGAGTGTTTTAACGTTCTTTTCTGTCATTTTCATTGTCATGCTGAGCCTGGTCGTCTTCAAATCCCTGCGCTGGATTCCTTGCGTGTTCTTGACGCTCCTCTGCGCGGCATTGGCCGGCGGCGCGGCGCTTCTCGCTTGTTTCCCCTCCATCCATGCTCTGACCTTTGTGCTGGGAACGACCGTCCTCGGGCTCGTCGTGGACTACGCCTTCCACCGGCTGCTGCAGGCGCCCGGAAACGCCGCGGCCGTATCCAAGGGCCTCTGCATATCGTGCATAACGACGGAAATAAGCCTTCTTCCGCTTGTTTTTTGCGGAATTCCCGTCTTGTGCCAGTCGGCCGTATTCCTTGGAGTGGGACTTGCCGCGAGTCTCGGGAGCGTGCTCTTCCTCTATCCTCGCATTCGTCTTTTGACCGGCTCCCCCGGCGAAAGGCTCCTGTCTGGACCACTCCTCCCGAACCGTGTGAGAATCTGTACCGCTCCTCTCTTTGGAATCGCCTTTTTGCTGTCCATTGGGCTCCTCCTCCATGCGCGCTTTGCCACGGAGCCGCAGGCGATCTACCGTCCGTCGCCGACCCTCGCCGCGGCGGAACGTTTCCTGGCCGAGCGGTCGGGGGCTTCCACGAATTCCACCTTGGGCTTTCTGGTGATCGAGGGCGCGGATACGCCGGACGCCTTGATCCGGAAAGAGGAATCTCTCCATTTATCGGATGATTTGCCGCATTTGTCGCGCTTTCTGCCTTCTTTCCCGGTGCGTCAGAAGATAGCCGCGCAGGTGGCGGCACTGTATGCCGAGCAGGGTGCCGCGCAGGCGGCGGCGTTGGGTTTGGGGACACTCCCCCTGCCGCGCCCGCCAAAACCGTGGGAGTGGTCCGAACTGCCCTCCGCCGTGACACGCGCTTTCGTCCGCGGACACGCGCTTGTCAGTCTGGCGAAGCCGCTTCCGGAAGGGGCTGTCATGCCCGAAGGCGCAGGTTTTTGGCGTCCAAAGGAAACGCTCGGTCGTATTTTGACGGATTGGACGCGTCTTTCGGCTCACGCCTTGGCGTTTTCCCTCGTCTTGATACTCGCCGTTCTCGGGCTTGTTTACAGACGGCAAGCGCCGATTATGCTGGTTCCCTCGCTTTTTGCGCTCGCTTTTGCGGGTGGACTCCTCGTGCTGCGCGGCGAAGCCGTCAACCTTTTCCATCTTTTGGCCGGATTCCTTTTGACGGGCATGAGCGTGGATTACACGATTTTTCTGCGGACGGGCGGGCGCGCGGCATTTCGTCCGGCTCTGTGTTCCATGCTGACTTCGCTGGCCGGGTTCGGGGCGCTTGTTTTCGTGTCGTTTCCCGTGGTCAAGGCGTTTGGTTTCGTGTTGGGTGTGGGGCTCCCCGCGGCATTTCTCTGCGCGCTGCTTGTTTGTCCCGGCACATGTGCGGCTTCAACAGGTTCGGCTTCAATTCTAAATAAGGAGAAAAAATGATAGAAACACTCGGTCTAGTCGTTTATTTGGGTTGTTATACGGACGCCACGCATACGAACGGACTTTATGCGCTCGAGATGGACGTCTCTTCCGGAAGCCTGCGAATCGTCGCGGCCTACCCGGAAAAGACTGCGATCTACCAGGCGCTTTCCGCGGACGGACGCTGGCTTTATTCCTGTGCCGCGGGCGGGGCGAGCGCCTACCGTGTGCAGGGCGTGCGGCTTGTGCGGACGGGGTCGGTCGATTTGGGCGGCACGCCGTGCCATGTTTCCCTTATGCCAAACGGCAAGCAACTGAATTGGGCGGACTATAGCACCGGGCGCGCCGGGAGCGTGCCGGTGGCGGATGGCGCGTTTGGTCCGGTCACGACCTACACGCACAAAGGACAGGGCCCCAATCTGCCGCGGCAGGATGCCGCGCATTGCCACCAGGCGATACCGGCTCCGGACGGCAAGAGTTTCTGCGTCGTCGACCTGGGTTTGGACGAGATTGTGACCTACCCTGCCGGAACGGTCTATGCGACAACCCCCCGGGGGGCTGGACCGCGGCACTTGTTGTTCCATCCAAACGGCAAGCTCGCCTTCCTTCTCTTCGAGCTCGGCAATCGGCTGGCGAGCTACCGTTGGAGCGCGGCGGACGGCTTTGCCTTGCTGGACAATGTGCCGACGCTGCCCGTCCCGAACGAACAGACCGGACGCGGACCGAATGGCGATCTTGCCGCGGCCCTTCGCCTGACCCCGGACGGCCGGCGCATTGTTGTCTCCAACCGCGGCGAAAATTCGCTTGTTTCGTACGATTTTGACGCGGAAACCGGCCGTTTGACCTTCAAGGCGCGCACGCTTCTGGACGGGAGTTGGCCGCGCGACTTCGTGTTTGTCGCCCCCAATCGCGCACTTGTCGCCATGGAACGCTCGGGGGATGTGCTGGTTCTCGACTATGATGCCGAGACGGGATGCTTCCGCGAAATCAATGCTTTGCGGGGGCTTTTCCGCCCGGTCGCGCTGACGCCCGCCCCCTGAATCGGGCCGGTTCGCCGTGAACAGACGCGGATTTTTGGCGATTCTTTGCGCGGCAGGAGCCGGTTTGGCCGCCTTTCTCCTTTTTCGTACGGACGAGGAAGGGGAGGTTCGTTCCGTATTGACGCGGCTTGTCGCGTGCGTGAACAAGGAACCCGGCGAACAATCTTATGTGCAAATGGGCAAGCTTCGGACGCTCGAGGAGCTTGTCGCCTGGCAGATAACCGCCGCGGTCGCGCCCGAAGGGGAGCCTGTCGTTCTCGAGCGGGAAGACGCGGTGCGTGCCGTCGGGGCGGCGCGCGCGGCCTGTTCGCGGCTGGAAGTCGCCCTCTCGGACATGCGCATAGAGCTGAACCCGGACAAGGAGTCCGCACAGGTGACGGCGCGCATCGCGTGGACGTTCGAGGGGCCGGACTTTCCCCTGCCCCGCCCGCCCGCAGCCTGTTCCGCGCAGTTCGTGAAGGACATAGCCGACGGCCGCTGGAAGCTTTCCCGCATTTCCCTCCAATAGGGAGCAGCGGGGCGCGGCGGTTCCGGCGCAACGGTATCACCGTTCCGGCGCAACGGCATCGGCGTTCCGGCGCAACGGGGGCAGAACCTTCCTGGCGGTTCGCCGCCGAACGGTTTCTGCGCGATCCATTTCGTCTTCGTCTGCACGACAGGGCAAATGGACGCCGTCCGGTGAGACGGCGTGAACGGCGACTTGAAAAAAGTGAAAATACCCCCTTGCAATGCCACACCGAAATATGATATACTATTCACCACTTGATTGTTCGGGTGTGGCGCAGCGGTAGCGCAGTTGACTGTTAATCAATTGGTCGCTGGTTCGAATCCAGCCACCCGAGCCATTCAGAGACGATTTGAGAGAAAAGGACGCAGAAATGAAGAAAGGCATTCATCCGGCTTACACAGAAGCCACGATCACGTGTGCGTGCGGCAACGTCATCAAGACTCGTTCGACGAAGAAGGAGATGACGGTCAACACCTGCAGCGCGTGCCATCCCTATTTCACGGGCCAGAAGACGATGGTTGACACCGAAGGCCGTGTGGATTCGTTCAAGAAACGCTACGCCAAGTTTGCGAAGAAGTAAGTTTGATCGACACTGACCAGATTCGGCAGGTTTTGGGTCGCCTAGAGTCCGTAGAACAGGGCTTGAGCGACCCAAAAGTTTTGTCGGACCGCGCGAAATACCGCGCGGCGTTGCGTGAGCGGGCTTCTCTCAAGAAGCTCGAACATGTTTTTTCGGAATACGAGAAAACATGCCGCGATCTTGCGGGAAATCGCGACTTGCTGGCGGATCCGGACTTCAAGGACGAGGCGGCGCGGGAGATCGCCTTGTTGGAAGCGCGCCTGCCGGAGGAGGAGCGTCGGGTTCTCGCGGCGCTCCTTCCGCCGGATCCGCTCGAAGCGCGCAATGCCGTCCTGGAGATACGGGCGGGGACGGGCGGAGAGGAGGCGGCTCTTTTCGCCGGCGATCTTTTCCGCATGTATGCGCGCTATGCCGAGCGTGCGGGCTGGAAGATTTCCGTCTTGAATTCGAGCGCAACCTCCCTGGACGGGTACAAGGAGGTCGTTTTCACCGTAATCGGCGAGGGCGCGTACGGGCGGTTGCGCTTTGAAAGCGGCGGACATCGCGTGCAACGGGTGCCGGCGACGGAAGCGCAGGGGCGCATCCATACGTCCGCGGCGACGGTGGTGGTGTTCCCCGAGGCCGACGAGGAGGACGAACTCGAAATACCCGACTGCGACATCCGCGTGGACTTGTTTTGCGCCGGCGGTGCGGGCGGCCAACACGTGAACAAGACGGAAAGCGCCGTCCGCATGACCCATTTGCCGACGGGGCTTGTGGCGGTCTGCCAGGACGAACGCTCCCAGATCCGCAATCGCGAGAAGTGCCTGGCGACGCTCAAGGCGCGCATTCTGGACCATAAACGCCGCGAAGAAGAAGCGAAAATCGGGGCGGACCGTCTGACCTTGCGGGGGTCGGGGGACCGCTCGGGGCGCATCCGCACGTACAACTTTCCCCAGAACCGCGTGACGGACCACCGGATAGACTTGACCTTGTATGCGCTCGACCGCTTTATCGACGGGGACATGGACGCGCTTTTGGATGCGCTCGCGGCGCATGACATGGACGAGCGTCTGGCGCAGGCGTTGGCAACGAAGGGAGGCCGCGCATGATGGCTGTCATCGCGCATTACGATTTCTGGAATTTGTTCACGGGCGTGTGGTTTTGGAGCGGTTGCGGCGGCTGGATCGTCGCCAGCATCGCCAAGATGATCATAGCCGCGCGCAAGACGCACACGTTCGATTTCGTGTATCTTGTCTCGACAGGAGGGATGCCGTCCAGCCACTCCGCCACGGTTTCCGGTTTGGCGTTCAGCATCGGGTATACGGAGGGGTTCGCTTCGCCGCTTACGACGCTGGCGGTCGCCTTTGCCCTCTTGACCATGTTTGACGCGGCGACCGTTCGCCGCGCGGCGGGGGAGCATGCGCGGATCTTGAACGCCATCTTGCGCGACATCCAGAATTTCAAGCTCAAACCGGTGGCGCGTCTGCGCGAACTTCTGGGGCATACGCGCATGGAAGTCTTTTGGGGCATGGTTACGGGGATCGCGTGGGCGACGCTCTTGAATTTTTGTTGGCCGGGCTGAAGCGCCGCGCGAACGAAATGTAGCGGTTTCGTCCGGGATTTGGTATAATTGTCTCATGATAGACTTTACAGAAGCGCAGAGAAAGACGATAGCCAGCGGACTTACGGTGGTTGCGCTCGCCGTGATCCTGGCTTTCAGCGGCTTGGTGATTTGGTGTCTCGTGCGGATTTTGGCGTTTGCCTCCGCCGCGGTGGTCCCTGTCGTCACGGGGCTTTTCCTGGCGCTTTTCTTCAAGCCGTACTACGGCTGGTGGCTGCGGTGGGTGCGGAAACCGGGCGCGGCGTTGCCGCTCATGCTGATTTCGGTTCTTTTGCCGCTCGGTTTTCTGGTTTGGTGTTTTGGTTCTTTTCTCGTCGACCAGGCGAGCAATTTGCTGACGCAAGCGCCGGAGCTCGCCGAAAAGTTCATGGCCTGGTTCCATGGCATGTTCCCGAAAGTGCAGATTTTGGCGAACAAACTCGGTATTTCGTACCAGGATTGGCTGCAGACGCCGGAGATTCGCGTGACGCAAGTGGGAGCCGGATTCATCCGCTATCTGGGCGGCGCGGTAAGTTGGCTTGTGGCGCTCGTCTTCTTCGCCTATTTCATTACGCGACCGGTGAAACGCGGCGAAGACTATGTCAAGGAGATGCCGTTCCTGAAGGACGATACGCGCATGTTCGTCGCGGAGCAGATCAACACCTTTATCGACATAATCGTGAGTTTCTTCCAGTGCCAGGTCGTCATCTGTCTGATCGAGGGCGTCCTTTACGGAACGGGCTTCATGCTCGTGGGCTTGCCGTACGGGTTCGTCATCGGTTTTGCGCTCGGGCTCCTCAACCTGTGCCCGTTTTTCGGCACGATCGCCTGCTTGCCGCTCGCATTGCCGCTGGCCTACTTCGGCCCCGGCGGTTCCCTGCTCCGGCTTGTCGGCGTACTGTCGGTCTGGCTGGCGGGGCAGATTCTGGACGGCTACCTGATCACGCCGAAGGTGCAAGGCGGGAAGACGGGGCTCGGGTACGCGGGCGTCATCTTCAGTTTCTTCTTCTGGGGCGCCGTTTTCCATTCGCTTTTGGGGCTTTTGCTGGCAATCCCGCTTTCGGCGTTCTGCGTCGTTTTCTGGCGCGCGCTCAAGTCCAAATACATAAAGCCCGTTGTTTGACATGGCGAATATGGGATCAACACGCGTCAATGTACTTTGTCTGAAGTGGGGCACGCGCTACCCCGTCGATTTTGTGAACCGCCTCTTCCGGGGCGTCCGCCGCCATCTGCACCGTCCCTTCCGCTTCGTGTGCGTGACGGACGACCCCTCCGGTTTGGATCCGGGCGTGGAAGCCGCGGCATTCCCTCCTCCGCCGCCCGGCATGGAGACCGGCGCATGGCCCAATATCTTCGTCAAACTCCTGGTGTTCAAGGATGGGTTCGCCGGCTTGTCCGGCCCCACGCTTTTCCTGGATATCGACCAGATCGTCACAGGCGATTTGGATTGTTTCTTCGACCACAAGCCGGGAGAATTCTGCATCATCCGGAATTGGATAGAGCTCCGCAAGCGCATTTTCCGCCGTACGCCGCCCGTCGGCAATTCGTCTTGCTTCCGCTTCGAGGCGGGGAAGATGGATTGGGTGTACGGGAAGTTTCTGGCCGAGAAGGCGCGGGCGATGGACCGGCGCTTCTTTCGCACCGAGCAGGCGTTCATGACCTACGCGGTCGCTTCGCGCGAAACGGTGAATTGGTGGCCGAAGGACTGGGTGCGCAGTTTCAAGCGTGCATGCGTCCCTCCGTGGCCTCTGAACCATCTCTTCGCGCCGCGTTTCGTCCCCAGTACGCGCATACTCTGTTTTCACGGCAACCCCGACCCCGACCAGGCGATCGCAGGATACAGGGGACGCCATCTGAATTCCTGGACGCGTCCCGCGCCTTGGGTCGCGGAATTGTGGGAAAACGGCTAAGTCCGAAGATGTTTGTGGAGGAATGCAGGTTTATGAGAACGGCGAACATTGTCCGCGACACGAAAGAAACGAAAATCGCGCTGTCCCTCGATCTGGACGGCTCCGGCGAAGGGATTGTCGATACGGGCATCGGATTCTTCAATCACATGCTCGAGCTTTTCAAGAAACATGCGCTCGTCGATTTGGACGTGAAGGTCGACGGGGATCTGGACGTCGACTACCACCATACGGTGGAGGACACGGGGCTCGTCCTGGGGCAGGCGCTGAATGCGGCGTTGGGCGACCGCAGGGGATTGACGCGTTACGGTTTCGCCTCCATCCCCATGGACGAAGCGCTCTGCGAAACCTCCCTGGACTTGGGCGGGCGTCCCTTCCTCGTCATGCAATGCCCGATGAAACACATGTTCGTGAAGGATTTCGAGGTCAAACTGGTCGAGGAATTCTTTCGCGCCGTCAGTGTGGAAGCGCGCGCGAATATCCATCTGCGCCAGATTTGCGGCGACGAGACGCACCATGTTTGCGAAGGCTTCTTCAAGAGTTTCGCGCGCGCCTTGCGCGCGGCGAAGACGATTGATCCAAACGAGAAAGGGATACCCTCATCCAAGGGTGTGATATGATTATTCTACCGGCTATCGATTTGAAGGACGGCAAGTGCGTGCGCTTGCGGCAGGGGCGCGCGGACGACGTGACGGTCTACGGGGACGATCCGGCCGAGCAGGCGCGCGATTGGGCGGAACAGGGCGGCGCGGAGCTTCATGTCGTGGATCTGGATGGCGCCTTCGCAGGTGCGCCGCGGCATACGGCGGTCATTGCGCGCATCATCGCGGCGTTCGGGCGGCCTGTCGAAGTGGGGGGCGGGCTGCGTACGCTGGATGCGGTCAAGGAGATTTTCGACGCCGGTGCGGCGCGCGCCATAATCGGTTCGGCCGCATTGGAGGATCCGGCGTTCCTGTCCGCGGCGCTCGAGCTCTACGGCGACAGGATAGCGGTGGGCATCGACGCGCGCAACGGATTCGTCCAGACGCGCGGCTGGGTCGAGACGACGCAGGTCAAAGCGACGGACTTGGCCGTCGCCGTCGTGAAGGCGGGCGTCAAGACGATCATCTACACCGATACGGCTACGGACGGCATGCTGAAGGGACCCAACCTGACGCAGATGGCGGCGATCTGCGACGCCGTGCCCGACTGCCGCGTGACGGCTTCGGGCGGCGTGAGTTCGCCGTTCGACGTGACGAGCCTGAAGGCTTTGGAGCGTCCAAACCTGCACGCGGCGATTGTGGGTAAAGCGCTTTACGACGGGCGCACGACTCTGAAAGAAATGAATCTGGCGGGCGTTTGATGGACGCGAAACTCGTTACGGTCGGCGGCTTGCGCACGTTGTTCGTTCCGTGCGAAGCCGAAAGCGTCGCGGTCGGACTCTTCGTGGGCTCGGGTTCGCGCCACGAACCGGCGAAATGGGCGGGCATCTCGCACCTCATCGAGCACATGCTCTTCAAAGGCACGCCGACGCGCTCGGCGCTCGACATCACACGCGCGGTGGAAGGGCGAGGCGGGAACTTCAATGCCTGGACGAGCGAGGACGCGACGTGTTTCTACGCGCATCTCCCCTGTGAATATCTGGACGAAGCGGTGGACATTCTCGCGGACATGTACTTGAACGCCGCGCTCGCGCCGGAAGAGTTCGCGCGCGAACGAGAGGTCGTGCTCGAGGAGATAAAGATGTACGAGGACGATCCCGGCGCGGTCGCCGCGGAAAACCTGCAGCGGGCGCTTTTCCCTCTGAACCCCGTCGGTGCGCCTGTGGCGGGTTCCCCCGAGACGTTGAACGCCTTTACGCCCGGCATTCTCCGCGACTATATCGCCACGCACTATACGACGGCCACCACGGTGCTCGTCGTGGCCGGACGTTTTGCGGAAGCGGATGCCGTGAACCTTGTCGCGAACGCCTTCCGGGCGGTGCGCAGCCGCCGTGCCCGGAAACTCGCCTTCAAAAAGGTGGACTTGTCGCGTCCGCCCGTGTCCGAGGTGTTCGTCGCGAAAGACGTCAAACAGACCCAACTCGCCCTCGGGTACCGTACGTTCGGCATTGAAGATCCGCGGCGTTATGCGGCGACGGTGTTGGATGCCGTGCTCGGGCGGGGCATGTCGAGCCGTCTTTTCCAGGAAGTGCGCGAAAAGCGCGGCCTCAGCTACGACATTTCATCGCGGTTGCAATTCTTCCAGGACGCGGGCATGTTCACAATCTCGGCCGGGCTCGATGCGCGGCAGGTCAAGCCCGCCTTGGATACGATCGACCGCGAACTGAAACGCCTGGCGGCAAAGAACGTCGGCGCGGCGGAACTCAAGCGGACGAAGGAATTCCTCGTCGGGAACTTCCGGCTTTCGCACGAGCGGGTGACTTCCAAGATGTTCTACTACGGGGCGATGATGCTGTCGCGCGGATGTCTCGTCGACCCGGAAGCGGAAATCGCCGGCGTGCGTGCCGTCACGGCGGATGAGGTGCGTGCCGTCGCGCGTGAAATTTTCACGCCCGGGAACCGGAGCTTGAGCCGCGTCGACCCCAAATGAAGGAGAGCAAAACCATGTCGGCCATCGTCGAAGAGATAGAACAACTCAAAAAAGCCCGCAAGGCGGTCGTTCTTGCCCACAATTACCAGCGCGGCGAAGTGCAGGACGCGGCGGACTTCACGGGCGATTCGCTCGAACTCGCCCGCCGCGCCACGCAGGTCGAGGCGGACGTCATCGTTTTCTGCGGCGTTTATTTCATGGCGGAAACCGCGGCGATACTGAATCCAGGCAAGACCGTTCTCATTCCCGACCCGACGGCGGGCTGCCCGATGGCGGACATGGTCGACGCCGCGCAACTGCGCGAACTGAAGGCGAAGCACCCGGGCGCGGTGACGGTCTGCTACGTCAATTCGACGGCGGAAGTCAAGGCGGAATGCGACTTGTGCGTGACGAGCGGCAACGCCGAGCGCGTCATGGCCACGATTCCGAGCGACCGGGAGATCATCTTCGTTCCCGATCAGCATCTGGGCGGGTATGTTTCCGGGCTTGAAGGACGGTCCTACATCCTGTGGCCGGGATATTGCCCGACCCACGCGCGGCTGACGGTATCGGCGATAGAGAAGGCGCGCGCGGCACATCCCGGAGCCCCCGTCCTGGTCCACCCCGAGTGCGCGAAGGACGTGCGGGAGGCGGCGGATGCGCGGCTTTCAACCGGCGGCATGTGCCGTTATGCGCGCGAAAGCGCCGCGCAGACCATTCTTGTGGGGACTGAAATCGGCATACTCCACCGGTTGCAGGCGGAGAACCCCACGAAGACGTTCGTGCCGGTATCGGAGGCGCTCGTCTGCCCGAACATGAAGAAAACCACGCTCGAGAATCTGGCCGCCGCCCTTCGCGACATGAAGACGCGCGTCACGGTGCCGGAGGACGTCGCACGGCGCGCGCGGCGGGCGATCGACGCCATGCTGGCGATTCCGTAGGGGTGGTCCCGCCTAGTCCCCCACGGCGACCTGGTGGGACAGAACGGCGAGGGACTGCGCCAGATCCATGTTCTGGACCTTCACGCCGCGCGGCACGTTCAGCTGGATGGGCGCGAAATTCCAAATCCCTTTGATGCCGGCGGCGACGAGTTGATCGGCGCAACTCTGCGCCGCTATGCTGGGGACCGTCAGAATCGCCACTTTGACCTTGAGGCTTTTTATGATGCGGTTGAGATCGCTCATGGGGCGGATTTTCACGCCGCGGAAGGTCTCGCCGATCAATGCCGCGTTCGCGTCGAACGCCACGGGAATGGACAGGTTCTGCTCCTCGAATCCCGAATAGCCCAGGAGCGCGCGACCGAGGGATCCGACGCCGATAAGCGCCGCGTCGGTGGCGTTGTCCCAGCCGAGCGCCCTGTTCATGGCTTCGCAAAGTTCTTTCGCCGGATAGCCCCTCCGCGGCGTTCCCTGTATGCCCGCCATGGCGAAATCCTTGCGCGTCAGCACAGGATCAAGCCCCAATTCCTCCGCAAGGACGGCACTTGAGATGTTCAAATCGCCGCCGGCCATCTTCGCCTTTATCGCGCGCATGTAAATGGGATAGCGGCGAATCGTCGGCAAAGGCAGCGGGTTGGGCTTGGTCTCAATACGCTTTCTCATGACGGCCACTATTATACCATATTTTTATTGGAAAAGTGAACTTTTCGCCTCGACGGGGCGTTAAAAGTACTGAAGAAGGGAAATTGTCGCCATGAAAGACGAAGAAAAAGTCCGCAAACCTGTGCAAACCCAGGAAGAATTTGTCAATCTTTCCGAGATAGAGGAACAGTTTGAAGAGAAGGGATTCTTCAGACGCCTCGCGGATATGATCAAAGGTTTTCGCAAGCCCCCGTCCAGCCGCGCCTACAAGGAGGCGCGCATAACCTTCCAGCGGCTCGCCGCACCGTTGGTGGCGGTCGTGTCCGTCGCGCTTCTCGTGATGGTTTTGCTTGTCGTCACGACCGTTCAAAGTGCTCGAAAGAAGGTGTATGACGTCAGAATAGCCCAGATAGAAGAGACGCCGGACGATCTCCTGAAACCCGAAGAAGAGGACACGCCCGAAGAGCCCGACGTGGATATGACGGCGGACGTCAACGTGGACATCACGGTTCCCGTGGCGGACATACCCGTCCCGAGCGCGGATCTCGCCGCGCCCCCGCCTGCCCAGCCGTTGGTTCCTGCTGCGGTTTCGGCCGCTCCGAGCCCCGTTGTCATGAGCGCCATCAATGCCGGCGTGAAAATGACCGCGTTGGACGACTCCGGCAGCGGCTGGGGAAAGCTCATCGCACGCCAAAGCGCCAAGAAAAAACCGAATCTGGACGGCTGTCTCATCGGCACGATCATCGATTTCAAGAAAGACGGAAAGGGAAGGGATCGCCCGGATTGGCTCAAGTCCTACAACGCAGATGCGCGCAGTCTCATAGAGAACAACTTTTCGCAAGGGTCTCTTATGAAGTTCCACGTGCCGCCCAAGAATGTCGCCTTGACGCATTTGTGGATTCCTCCGCAGTCCGCCGCCAACGGCCCCAAAGCCTTCGGTGTCGAGAACGCGGTAAAGCCAAGCGGATTCGTCGTCTATTATTCGGGCTCTCTGGCATCCTACAAGAAGGGCAAATGGAGGTTTTGGAGCTATTTTGACGACTTTATCTTCATACGTGTCGACGGGAGGATCCTGTTCGATTCGAATGGCTGCGACGGCAAGTCGAGTCCGCGAACGGACTGGAAGTCTTCCGCGCCGGACAAGATCGGAAAGGCCTGGTGCCCGCAGCAAGGCTGGGGAAAGATGGCGCCTTCGGATTGGTTCGAACTGCAGCCGAACAAGCCGGTAAAGATTGAGTTCATGATCGGCGAACACCCGGGTGGCGCGGTCGGCGGGCTTGTCCTTATAGAGGAGTACGGGAAAACCTACCCGAAGAACGCCGACGGCACGATCGCCTATCCGATCTTCACCATGCGACCCTTGCCGAGTTCCACGCGCTTCAATCTGGAAGACGACCCGGTTTTCCGGAATTCGCACCATTTGATGAATGTGGATTCGCCGCGCTTCAATGCCGGACCCAAGAAGGAAGAAAAGCCCGCCGGCGTCTCGGCGGATGACGTCACTGTGGATGTTTCGATCTAGCCGCGGTTCAAAAAGGCGAAAGGAACGCGGTTGCGGTCTGAAAACCGCAGTTGAATCTGTCCCGCAG
>DJRS01000070.1 GCA_002440145.1 Verrucomicrobia bacterium UBA6354 | reverse complement strand
ATGCCGTTGCGCCGGAACGGCCGCGCGATGCGGAAAGGGTGCGGCTGCCTCGCCCCGTTTCCTGCTTTGGCCCCCCGCGCGAAGGACGCCCCCCTCCCCTCGCGAGTCTCTGGAATTTGCTCTATATATAAGGAGTAGGGAAAGGATGGTCTGGGCGACTGGAAGGACAATGGGGGTGAATTCTGCGGGCTTTTTGCCTTCCGCTTTCTCGGCCGATCGTTCTCCTTTTTCGCTTTCGCGCGCCACCTGTCAGAACGACCTGTCCCGGGTGTCTCACGACATGATACACTTTTCGATACTTTTCGACGTTGATTTGGGTATTTCACACGGGCCCCGGGATATGGTATAATATACGGCAATCATGAAATGGACTAAATCTTTGATTCAAACGCTGCGGGACAATCCGCAGGATGCCGAAATCGATTCGCACAAGCTGCTCGTGCGCGCCGGGCTCGTGCGCAAGCTCGCCGGCGGGCTGTACACCTATCTGCCGCTCGGGCAGCGGGCGCTCGCGAAAGTGGCGCGGATCATCCGCGAGGAGATGGACCAGGCGGGCGCGCTCGAGATCACGATGCCGATTCTGCAGCCCGCCGAGCTCTGGAAGCAGTCCGGCCGCTGGGAGGCGATGGGCCCGGGCATGTTCCGCCTGAAGGACCGCGCCCAGCACGCCTACGCGCTGAGTCCGACGGCCGAGGAAGTCGCGACGGACCTGATCAAGGGGCTCGTCAATTCCTACCGCCAGCTGCCGGTCACCGTCTACCAGCTGCAGTGGAAGTTCCGCGACGAGATTCGCCCGCGCTTCGGGCTGATGCGCTCGAAGGAGTTCCTGATGAAGGACGCCTATTCCTTCGACGTCTCGCTGGAGGCGGCCGACGAGAGCTACCGCAAGATGTACGAGGCCTACACGCGCATTTTCGCGCGCTGCGGGCTCAAGGCGTACCCCGTCCAGGCGGATACCGGCGACATCGGCGGCAAGTCGTCCCATGAGTTCCACGTGCTGGCCGATTCGGGCGAGGACGGCATCGCGTTCTGCGACGGGTGCGGGTACGCGGCGAACCTGGAGAAGGCCGAACGGGCGGTCCCGAAGCGGGACGACGCGCCGTGTCCGGCGTATTCCGAGGCGCCGACGCTGGCGAAGTCGATCGAGGAGATGGTCGATTTCTTCAGGCTGCCCGCCTCGAAGATGGTCAAGACGCTCGTCTATCTGGCGGACGGGAAGCCGGTCCTTTTCTGCGTGGCGGGCGACCGCGACCTGAACGAGGTCAAGGCGAAACGCCGGGTGGGCGCGAAGACGTTCGAACTGGCGGACTTCGACACGGTCGAGCGCGTGACCGGGGCGCCGATCGGCTATGCGGGGCCCGTGCAGCCGAAGGAAGAGGTGCCGATCTACGCCGACAAGGGCCTCGAAGGCGCCCGCGGCGTCATCGTCGGCGGCAACCGGCCGGGCGAAATCGACCTCAAGGACGTGGATTTGGCGCGCGACTGCCGGATAACCGCCTATGCGGACCTGACGATCGTGAAAAACGGCGACATCTGCCCGGTCTGCGGCCAGCCGCTCGCGATCCGCCGCGGCATCGAGGTCGGCCACGTCTTCAAGCTGGGGACGAAGTACACGCAGGCGTTCAACGCGCAGTACAAGACGGCGGATTTGACCGAGCAGGTCATGGTCATGGGCTGCTACGGCATCGGCGTCTCCCGCACGGTGCAGGCCATCATCGAGCAGAGCCACGACAAGGACGGCATCGTCTGGCCGGCCGCCGTGGCCCCCTACCAGGTCTGCATCGACCTTTTGGACCCGGACCGCGCGGACGTCGCGCAGATCGCCTTCGATCTCGAGGCGGAACTGGAGGCGAAGGGCGTGGACGTCCTCGTCGACGACCGCGCGGAACGTCCCGGCGTCAAGTTCAAGGACGCGGACCTGATCGGCTTCCCCGTGCGCGTCGTCGTGGGCGCGAAGGGGCTCGAGAAGGGCGGCGTGGAAATCAAGCGCCGCGACGAGGACAAGTCGGCCGTGCGCATCGTGCCGCCGTCCGCGGCGGCCGCCACGGTGGCGGACCTCCTCGCGCGCTGAGGGCCATGCGTATCGTCCACGTGCTCGCGGGCCGGCAGGCGTGGAACGGCATCGCCGTCCTGGCGGAAGGTTTCGCCCGCGCACAGGAGGCGCTCGGCCATTCCGTGCGCCTCGTGCGGTTCTCGCCGCGCGCGGTCGCCGCGGCGGACCTCGTGCAGGTGCACGGCTCGTGGACCTGGCCCGTCTGGGCGGGGGTTCTTCTGGCGACCCTGTTCCGCAAGAAGCTTATCGTCACGCCGTCCGGCTCCTACGATCCGGTGCGCCTGGCCTACCACGCCTGGAAGAAGCGTCTGGCCGCGCCGGTGGACCGCTGGTGCCTGCGCCGGGCGGACCTCGTGCAGGCGACAAGCGCCGCGGAGGCGGCCTGGATACGGGCCTTCGAGCCGCGCGTCAGGCAAATCGCCGTCGTGCCCCCGGGGCAGGATCTGCCGCCGCTTCCGTCCGCCCTGCCCGCCCCGTCCGCCGCCGTCCGGACGCAAAAGAGGCTCCTGTACCTGGGCCGGCGCCATCCCCTCAAGGGGCTGGACCTCCTCGAGGAGGCCGCCCGGGGCCTGCCGCTCGAGCTGGACGTCCAAAGCGCGGTCTTCGGGGCGGAGAAAGAGGCGCATTTCGCCGCGTGCGACGCGCTCTGCCTGCCGTCCCTCTCGGAGAATTTCGGGCTTGTCGTGGCGGAGGCCCTGGCGCGCGGAAAGCCCGTCGTCGTGACGGACGCGACGCCCTGGGAGGGGGTCGAACGGCGCCGGTGCGGGTGGTGTGCGCGGGGATTCGCCGCGCCCGAAACGCCGCGGCAGACGCGGGTGGAGTCCTTGCGGCGGGCGCTCGCGGCGTTTTGCGGAACGCCGCGGCGTGAATGCGAGGCGATGGGCGCGCGCGGACGGGTGTGGATCTGCCGAAGCTTCCCCTGGGGGCGCGCGGCGCGGAAACTGCTGCGCGCGCTCGCCCAAACCACTAGTCCCGAAGGCCAAAAAATGGTATAATAGAAGAGTATGAGCGAAGAGAACAAAGAGTCCGGTCCGGCGGGCGTCGGGGGCGTCGTCCCCCCGGCCGGTCCAGAGGATGTAAATATCGAAGATTCAATGGCGCGCGACTACATCGACTATTCGATGAGCGTCATCGTCGGACGCGCGCTGCCCGACGTGCGGGACGGCCTGAAGCCGGTGCACCGCCGTTCGCTGTACGGCATGTACCGGCTGAACGTGACGAGCGGCGCCAAGCACATGAAGTCCGCCCGCGTCGTCGGCGAAGTCATGGGCAAGTACCACCCGCACGGCGACTCGTCCATCTACGACACGATCGTACGCATGGCGCAGGACTTCTCGCTCCGCATGCCGCTCGTGGACGGCCACGGCAACTTCGGCTCCATCGACGGCGACGGCGCGGCGGCCATGCGCTACACCGAGGTCCGCATGCGCAAGGCCGCGGAGGAAATGCTCGAGGACATCGAGAAGGACACGGTCGACATGGTCCCCAACTACGATGAGACCACGCGCGAGCCGTCCGTCCTGCCGGCCAGGTTGCCGAATCTTCTGCTCAACGGCTCGTCGGGCATCGCCGTGGGCATGGCGACGAACATTCCGCCCCACAATCTCGGGGAGCTGTGCGACGGCATCGACTACTACGTGCAGCACCGGGAGACGTGCACGGTCGACGAGCTCATGCGGTTCGTGAAAGGCCCCGACTTCCCGACGGGCGCGCAGATTTGCGGGTTCAACGGCATCGCGGCGATGTACAAGCACGGGCGCGGACAGCTCACCGTGCGCGGCAAAGCCGCGATCGAGAAGCAGGACAACGGGCGCGAGCGCATCGTCGTGACGGAAATCCCCTATGCCGTCAACAAGACGGAAATGATCCGCCACATGGCCGAGCTCGTGAAGGAGAAGGTCCTGACGGGCATCAGCGACATCCGCGACGAATCGAAGGCGGACGTGCGCATCGTGATCGACGTGAAGCGCGACGCGATGGCGGAAATCGTCCTGAACAACCTCTACAAGCACACCGAACTGCAGACGACGTTCGGCGCGATCATGCTCGCGATCGACGGGGGCCGGCCGAAAATCCTGACCTTGAAGGACTTCTTCCGCTGCTACGTGGACCATCGGTTCGAGGTCATCACGCGGCGGACGCGGTTCGAGCTGGCCAAGGCCGAGGCGCGCAAGCACATCCTGGACGGCCTCATGCTGGCGCTCGACAATCTCGACGAAGTCGTCCGCACGATCCGCGCCGCGCGCAACCGCGACGAGGCGAAGACGGCGCTGCAGGGACGGTTCGGGTTCAGCGACCTGCAGGTCAACGCCATCCTCGACATGCGCCTCTACCAGCTGACGGGGCTCGAACGCGAGAAACTGGCGGCCGAACTCGCCGCGCTCCTCGCGCGCATCGCCGAACTGCAGGCGATTTTGGCCGATCCCGAGAAGGTGTATGCGCTCATCCGCGAGGATTTGGCGGATATCCGGGCGAAGTACTGCTCCAAGCCGGAGGCGGCGCGGCGGACGGAAATCGTGGCGGACGAGAACGAGGTGTCGATGAAGGACCTGATTCCGGACGCGCCGTGCGTGATCACGCTGTCGAACCGCGGCTACGTGAAGCGCGTGCCGCTCACGGAATACCGCGAGGCCAACCGCGGCGCCAAAGGCGTCAAGGGCGGGCAGGTGAAGGAAGAGGACTTCATCCGCCTCGTCTTCGTGGCGCAGACGCACGACTCCCTCCTTTTCTTCACGAATACGGGGCGCCTCTTCCTGAAGGACGCCTACCAGATTCCGGAAGCGCCGCGCACGAGTTTCGGGCGTCCGCTCGTGAATCTGCTGAAGCTGCAGGAGGGCGAGCAGGTGCTGAACCTGCTGCCGATCCGCTCGTTCGAGGGCGACGTCGACATCTTCTTCGCCACGCGGCTGGGCACGGTGAAAAAAACGCTGCTGGGCGATTTCAAGAACGTGAACCGCAACGGCATCCGCGCGCTGAACATCGACGAAGGCGACAGTCTCGTGGACGTGCGGCTCGTGAAGCCGTCCGACGACGTCGTCATGCTGACGCGCGACGGGCGGGCCATGCGTTTCGCCGCGGCCGACGTGCGGCGCATGGGGCGGCAGGCGACGGGGGTGCGCGGCATCCGGCTCCGGGAAGGCGACGAAGTCGTTTCGCTGGACGCGGTGGACGACGGCAAGACGCTCTTCATCGCGACGGCGAACGGCTTCGGCAAGCGGTGCGAGTTCAAGGACTTCACGCGCCACAGCCGCGGCGGACAGGGCATGATCGGCATCAAGGGCGCGGACCGCAACGGCGCGGTCGTCGCGGCGCACGCGGTGTCGGACGACGAAAGCATCATAGCCATGTCGAGCGACCAGATGATGGTGCGCAGCCGCGTGGCGGACTTCCAGGTGCAGAGCCGGTTGGCGCGCGGCGTGCGGCTGGTGCGGCTCAACGAGGGCGCGACGCTCGTGTCCGTTTCCGTCTGCGAGAGCGCGGAAGAACCCGCGGCGGAACCGCCGGCGTCCCCGGAGGCGCAGTAGGATGACGCGCGCGGCGGAACGGCTCGTAGCGCTCTTGGCGGCGCGGCGCATGACCTGCGCCACGGCGGAAAGCTGCACGGGCGGGGGCATCGGCGCGGCGCTTACGTCCGTCCCGGGCGCGAGCACAGTCTACAAGGGCGGAATCATCTCGTACGCGAACGAGGCGAAGGAGAATCTTCTCGGCGTTTCGTCCGCGACGCTCGCCCGGCATGGGGCGGTCAGCCCCGAAACCGCGGCGGAAATGGCGAAAGGCGCCCGGGCGCGTCTCAAAACCGATTGGGCGGTCAGCGTCACGGGCATCGCCGGACCGGACGGCGGCACGCCCGAAAAGCCCGTCGGACTCGTGTGGTTCGGGGTCGCGTCCGCCCGGGGCGTCCATACCGAAAGCCGGCGTTTCCCGGGCGGACGGGACGAAGTCCGCGCGGCGACCGTGGCGCATGCGCTCGATTTGCTTTTGGAGGAGGCGTCCAGATGAAGACGGTTTTGGTGACGGGCGGGACGACCCGCCTCGGGATGTGCATCGCGGACCATTTGCGCGCGACGGGATGGCGGGTTTTGACGACGTCCCACCGCCCCGACGCGGGTGCGGACTTCTGCTGCGACTTTTCAAGTTTGGACAATCTTCCCGCGCTCATGGAAGCCGTCCGGCGCAAATTGGACGGGTGCCTGCCGGATGCGCTCGTCAACAATGCCGCGCTTTACCGTCCGTCCTCCGGCCAGGAGGAGTCTTCAGACGCGATCAGGACCGTCAATTGCGAAGCTCCCATACGGTTGGCGCGCTGGCTGGGCACGGAACCGGCGGGGGGCGTGCGCAGCGTGGTGCACATACTGGATGCCGCGACGCTGTCGGCCCCGGCGGCGTTGAAAGCAGGGAGCTATGGCGAGTCCAAGTTTCTCCTCGGCGGACGATTGTCGAGCTTGGTGCGCGAACTCGCGCCTCACGTGCGGGTGAACGCGGTGGCCCCCGGGTGCGTGCTTCCGCCGGTGGGCGTGCGCGAGAAGGCGGCGCCGCGGCTTTTGGACTATCCGCCGACAGCCGCGGACGTGGCGCAGGCGGTCGCGTTCCTGCTGGCGAACGAGGCGCTGACGGGTGTCATCCTGCCGGTCGATTGCGGGCAGGCGCTTTTGAATGGAGGAAGGATCGCAATATGATAAAAGGCGTTGTTTTCGACTTTGGCGGCGTGATGACGACATCGACGGTTCCGCAGCGCGTGCTCGCGCTCTGCAAGGAGACGGGGATTCCGTGGGAGACCGTGCATGCCGGCTTCGAGAAGTACCGGCTTCTCTACGATGGCGGATTCCTCACGCTGCAGGAGATGTACGACAAAATCTGGACGGACGCGCGTCTCGACCCGGCGCCGGACGTGCGCCGGCGCTTTCTGGAGGCGGACGTCGCCAGCTGGCTCTACCGCAACGAACGCACGCGCGAATGGATGGCGTCCCTCAAGAAACGGGGCTACCGCATCGGCATCCTGACGAACATGGCGCCGAGTTTCGCCCAGGAGCACTTCCGCACGCAGTTCGCGGACTATCTGGCGCTTGCGGACGCGTACGTCATTTCCGGCGACGAGAAGCTCTACAAGCCGCAGCCCGAGATCTACGCCCTGCTGGTGAAGCGCATCGGCCTCGCGCCGGCGGAACTCGTCTTCATAGACGATCTCGAGAAGAACATCGCCGCGGCGAAGGCGTGCGGCTGGCACGGCATCCATTTCGTCTCGAACGAGCAGGTGGAGCGCGATTTCGAAAGGCTGGTGGCGGATGCGGAATGATCTGGAGAACTTGACGGCGCTCGGGCGCACGATTCGCGTGCCCATGGAGTACAATCCGGGCCTGCTGGACGCCTTCGCGAACAAGCATCCCGGCCGCGACTACTGGGTCACCTTCACGGCGCCCGAGTTCACGACGCTCTGCCCCAAGACGGGCCAGCCCGATTTCGCGACGATCACGATACGGTACATCCCCGACAAGAAGCTGGTGGAATCCAAGTCGCTGAAGCTGTATCTTTTCGGTTTCCGCAACCATGGCGACTTCCACGAAGACGTCATCAACGTCATCTACGACGACCTCGTGAAACTGCTCGCGCCGAAGTACATGGAAGTCTACGGCAAGTTCGCGCCGCGCGGGGGCATTTCCATCGATCCGTACGTCAATGGCGGGAAGGGCGCCGCGTACCGCAAACTGGCCGCCGCGCGCTTTGCCGCGTGGAATGGCGTGAGAGACTGACGGCATGCGCGTCTGGGGCATAACCGGCACGAACGGCAAGACCACGACGACGTGGATTCTCGCGCAGTTTCTGAACGCCGCGCCGGATCGTGCTTGCGGCTATGTGACGACGGTCGAGGTCGATACGTTCAAGCGCCGCTTCTACACGGGCTACACGACGCCGCCCTGCGCGCAATTGGAGGGGATTTTCCGCGAAATGGAAGCGTCCGGCGCGACGGACTGCGCGATGGAAGTCTCGTCCCACGCCATCCACCAGAACCGCACGGGTGATACGGTCTTTGCGGGCGGGGCGTTCACGAATCTCTCGGAAGACCATTTGGACTACCACAAGACGATGGCGGAATATTTCCGGGTGAAGCTTTCTTTCGCCGCGAAAATCGCCGCGCAGCATGCGTCCGACCCCGAACCGCCGCCCTATGTCGTCTGTCTGGACGGCGGATACGGCGAAGAGATGCTGTCCGCGGCGTCCAAGTTGCGCCTGCGGGTCGTCCCGGTGTCTTTTCGCCGGACGGCGTACGACCTCTCGCGGCTTCCGCTGGTGGGGGACTACAACAAATCCAATGTCCTGACGGCCGCGGCGCTTGCGGAGGCGGCGGGTGTCGAAAAAGCCGTCATTCAGGGGCAGATTCCGCTTTTGACGCCCCGATGGGGCCGGTTGGAGCGGGTTCCGTCGGCGAGCGCGGCGGACGTCTATGTGGATTTCGCGCATACGCCGGACGGACTCGAGAAGGTTTTGGCGGCGGCGCGCGGCTTTACGCGCGGGCGGCTCTGGGTGGTTTTCGGCGCCGGGGGCGACCGGGATCCGCTGAAGCGCGGTCCCATGGGGGCGGCGTGCGCGAAGGGGGCCGACCGGCTCGTCATCACGAGCGACAACCCCCGCAGTGAGGATCCGCAGGCGATCATGGACGCGATCGTGGCGGGGGTGCGCGCGGCGAAGCCGGACGCGGTCTATCGGGTGGAGGCGGACCGCGCCGCGGCGATCCGGCTGGCGCTCGCGGAGGCGCAGAAGGGCGATACGGTCCTCGTTTGCGGCAAGGGGCACGAAACCACGCAGGAAATCAAGGGCGTGAAGATTCCCTTCGACGATCGTGCCGTCGTGCGGGCGTTCGCGTGAGAGGGCGACCGTGCCCTCACGGCAGAGGGGGCATGTTGTCGCACGGCAAACCTGAAAATCGCAGTTGAATCCGTTGCGCCGGAACGGTGATGCCGTTGCGCCGGAACGCCCACCCCGTTCTACCGGAACGGGCGCGCGATGCGGAAAGGATGCGGCTGTCTCGCCCCGTTCCCTGCCTTTGGCCCC
>DJRS01000036.1:13818-14593 GCA_002440145.1 Verrucomicrobia bacterium UBA6354 | reverse complement strand
GCCCTGCTCGACAAGGTGATGCGGTGATTCCGGCGCCGGACGGGACGGAAATTTGGTATAATATGCGCCGGATCTGGAGAATTGGACAATGACAGAGAATGTTATCATACGTCCCGAACGGACGGAAGATGAAGCGGAGGTCGAGAACCTTGTGCGCGAGGCGTTCTGGAACGTGTACCGTCCGGGCTGTCAGGAGCACTATGTCCTCCACAGGCTCCGCGAGAGTCCGGGCTTCGTCCGCGAGCTCGCATTCGTGATGGAGGCGGACGGGCGGATTGCCGGCCAGAACGTCTTCGTGCGCGCGGCGATTCGGCTGGATGACGGCGGCACGCTGCCGATCCTGACGATGGGGCCGATCTGCATCCGCCCCGGCCTGCAGCGCAAGGGGTACGGCAAGCGGCTGCTCGACCATTCTCTCGCGCAGGCCGCCGCACGGGGGTTCGGCGCCGTCTGCTTCGAGGGCGACATCGGCTTCTACGGCAAGAGCGGCTTTGCCGTCGCCGCCACGAAGGGCGTCCGCTACCACGGGTTGCCCGACGGCGCGGACGCCTCGTTCTTCCTCTGCAAGGAACTGAAGCCCGGCTACCTCGACGGCATCCGCGGCGAATACGCGACGCCGCAGGAGTATTTTGTCTGCGAACGGGAGCCGGAGGGCTTTGCCGCCTACGAGGCGCGGTTTCCCGCGAAGGAGAAGCTGAAGCTCCCGGGGCAGCTTTTCGGGGCGTGACGCGTGCGCAGGCTCCCCGTCAGAGGGAGCCTGAAAGCTGCCGACAGC
>DJRS01000036.1:9143-13641 GCA_002440145.1 Verrucomicrobia bacterium UBA6354 | reverse complement strand
GGCCCACGGCGACGACCGCTGCTCGATGTGCGGCAAGGAGTTCTGCGCCGTGCGCACCTCGCGTCGCATTCGGGAGTTGTCGGAAAACGCGGAACCTTGACCGCGTACGTCACACGCTTGATGGACGGTTCTCCAGTACGGTATGTCCGCGTTCGGGAGGGCGGCGGGAAGTCCATCGTCTGCGCGGGAAACCCTCCGCACCCGCCCGTCGAATGTCGCGCCTTTGTCTGCGCGGCACTTTGTCGTGAATTGTCAAAGTAAATGCCAATACACTAGAAGCATTTGCTTGGGCAATTCACAGGCAATTCGCATTCTGAAAATTCCGCTTGCATTTTGGCGTCTAAATATGGTATAATTGTAGCTCATTCGACCACTCAAGAGAGTAAAGATAACATGAAAGTACGTAGTTCCGTTCGTCGCATTTGCGAGAACTGCCGCATCATCCGCCGCAAAGGCGTGGTGCGCGTGATCTGCACAAACCCGCGCCATAAACAGCGCCAGGGCTAATAAAGAGGTAACAGACATATGCCAAGAATGATGGGTGTGGATATCCCGGGCAAGAAGCATATTCGCTTCGCCTTGCGGTATATCCACGGTATCGGGCCGAAACGCGCTGATGACGTTTTGGCGGCTTGCAAGGTCGATCCGATGAAAAAGGCGGACGACTTGACACAGGAAGAAATCCACACGATCACGACGTACGTCCAGGATCATTTCCGCGTGGAGGGCGACCTTCGCCGCGAAGTTTCGCAGAACATCCGCCGTCTGATCCAGATCGGTTCGTACCGCGGCATGCGCCACAAGAAGGGCCTGCCGGTCCGCGGCCAGCGCACGAAGACGAACGCACGCACGCGCAAGGGCGGCAAGCGGGTGTCCATCGCCATGCCCAAGCAAGCCGGTCGTTAAGGAGAATTTGAACCATGAGTGAAGAAGTAAAGAAGGAAACGGCCCCCGCGGCGCCAGCCGCCGAGACGGCCGCTCCCGTTGCAGAGGGCGAGACCGTCGCGAAAAAGCGCACGGGCAAGTCCATCCCGGCGGGCATTGCGTTCATCCGCAGCACGTTCAACAATACCCAGGTTTCGATCGCCGATGCTCGCGGTGGGGTTATTTCGTGGAGTTCGGCCGGCAAGGCGGGCTTCAAGGGCAGCCGCAAGTCGACGGCGTTCGCCGCGACGATGGTCGCGCAGGATGCCGCGCGCGTGGCGGTGGCCAAGGGCATGCACGAGTGCGAAGTGCGCATGCAAGGCGCGGGAGCCGGGCGCGAAAGCGCGGTTCGCGCGATTCAGGCCGCGGGTATCCGTGTGACGCAGATTACCGACACGACGCCCGTTCCGCACAACGGTTGCCGCGCACGCAAACGCAGGAGGGTCTAATCCATGTCTCGTTTTACTGGTTCCAAGTCTAAAGTTTCCCGCCGTTTCGGCGAGCCGATTTTCGGCCGCGAAAAGGAAATCAAGCGTTCGACGCCCCCGGGGCAGCATGGCGCGAAGCGGAAACGCAAAGTGTCCGAATACGGCCAGCAGCTTGTCGAAAAGCAGAAGGCCAAGTACATCTACGGCATGCGTGAAGGTCAGTTCCGCATTTTCTTCGAGCGCGCCAAGGCGAAGCAGGGGAAGACGGGCGACATCCTTCTGCAGATGTGCGAATCGCGTCTTGACAACGTCGTCTACCGTCTGGGCATCGCCCCGACGCGCGCGGCGGCCCGTCAGCTCGTGACCCACCGCCACATTGTCGTGGACGGAAAGGTCCTCAGCATTCCTTCCTATATCGTCAAGCCGGGCCAGACGGTGGGCGTGCGCGAAAAGAACCGCCAGATGATCGCCATTGTCGATTCGCTTGCGCACCGCAAGGTTACGGGCGCCTGGCTTGCATGGGATGAAGCCACGATGACCGGTACGTTCCTTCAGGTTCCGGAGCGTGCGGAAATCCCTGAAAATATCAATGAGCAGGCAATTGTCGAATTGTACTCGCGCTGATATTCCGTCCGTATCTTTAACCGTTACTGGGAGGTAATACATGCCTATCCGTTTTGGCCAATTCGAACAGCCGCGCGCCGTCGTGAAGGACGAAACAACCGCGACGCCCACGTACTGCCGTTTTACGGCGGAGCCCTTCGAGATTGGTTATGCCCGGACGATCGGCAACTCGTTGCGCCGCGTGCTTCTGTCCTCCATCGAGGGCATGGCCATCGCATCCGTAAAGATAAAGGATGTCAGCCACGAGTTTTCGACCATCAAGGGCTGCACGGAAGATGTCACCGACATCATCTTGAATCTGAAGCGCGTGTTGCTTAAGACGTTGAACGACTCTCGCGACCCGCAGACGATCACGCTCAAGGCCAAGGGGCCTTGCACGGTCACGGCGGGCGACTTCGCGAAGGACAACAATATCGAGGTTCTGAATCCGCGCCAGGAAATCGCCACGCTTGACGTGGACGGCGAACTGGAGCTGGAGTGCGACGTCCGCATCGGTCGCGGCTTTTGCCTGGCCGACGCGAACAAGAAGCCGGACCAGGAGATCGGGAAGATCGCGATCGATTCCATCTTCTCGCCCGTCACGCGCGTAAACTTCCTCGTGGAGAATACGCGCGTCGGCAACCGCACGGACTACGAGAAGCTCGTTCTCGACGTCTGGACGGACGGGCGCATCGACCCCGAGTCCGCGTTGCGGACGGCGTCGGCCGTTCTGCGCAGCCACCTCGACGTTTTCGTCGGCGAAGGCGCGGAAGTCGTGCCGGTCGAGCTTCCCAAGCAGGAAGATGCGGCCGATCGCGAACATCTGCACGAGTTGCTCAACAAGTCGGTCAACGAGATCGAGCTGAGCGTGCGCGCGGCGAACTGCCTGAACAACGCGAACATCGCCACGGTCGGCGAACTCGCGTCGAAGACGGAAGCCGACATGCTCAAGTACCGCAACTTCGGGAAGAAGTCTCTTACCGAAATCAAGCAGAAGCTTGCCGATCTGGGGCTTTGCCTCGGCTACAAGTTCGATCCGAAGTTGATGGACACCCCCCTCAAGAATTAAGGAGTTTTTAAGACCATGCGTCATCAAAGAGTCATGAAAAAGTTCGGGCGTTCGACCGCCCACCGTCAGATGCTCATGCGTAGCCTCGTGACGAACCTCATTCTCGCGGAGTCCATCAAGACGACTCTGCCAAAAGCCAAGGAAGCGCGCAAGGACGCCGACAAGATCGTGACGATCGCCAAGAAGGGCGACCTGTCCGCCCGTCGCCTCGCCGCGCGCCGCGTCACGCAGCCTGCGGCCGTCCAGAAGCTTTTCGACAAAATCGCTCCTGCGATGAAGGATCGCAAGGGCGGTTACACCCGCATCGTCAAGCTGGGCGCGCGCAAGGGCGACGCAGCCGAGATGTGCATCCTTCAGTGGGTTGTCGCGGGCGAAATGGCCGCGCAGCAGCCTGCGACCGAAGAGCCGGCGAAGGAGGTGAAATAATGGCCATTGTTCTCAAGCTCAAGAAGGGCGAGTCCGTCGAACGCGGTCTCAAGCGCATGAAGAAGATCCTCGACAAGGAGGGTCTGCTCAAGACCTTGCGCGACCAGCGTTACTTCGAAAAGCCGTGCGTGAAGGCGCGCAAGAAATCCCAGCGCGCACGCATCCGCAACCGTTCGCGACGCGGACGTATGGAGCTCAACTGACAGTTGGACACACGGAGCGCCGCGCAGCAAGCGCGGCGTTTCCGTTTTCGCGGGACAGAGCGCATGGACGACAAAGAAACCATCCGTGAAACGATGCGGCGGCGTCGCAACGCGGTATCGCCGGCCAGCCGCGCGCGCGCTTCGGAACTGCTTGCGGAGCGTTTGCTCGGGCTTGATTCCGTCCGGGACGCCGCCTGTCTCGCTCTGTACGTTGCAACGCCCCGGGAATTGGATTTGCGCCCGTTCGCCGACGCCATCCGGGACAGAGCCGTCGTTTTGGCCGCGCCGCGCTGGAACGGGGGTGCGTACGAACTCGCCGAATGGGCGGGGGCCGGCTCGTCCGCGTTGCGCCAAGGACCGCGGCATATTCTGGAACCCGCTCCTTCGGCCCGCCGCGTGAGCCCCGGCGACGTGGACGTCTGGATTGTCCCGGGGCTTGCTTTTACGCGCGCCGGTGCGCGGCTTGGATACGGCGGCGGCTGGTACGACCGCTTGCTCGAAAACGCCGCGCCGGACTCCGAACGCGTAGGCGTCGGCTATGATTTCCAGCTCGTGGGCGGACTTCCTGTCGAACCGCATGACAGCGCGATGACGAAAATCGTTGTTGTGCCCGAAATAACGGTTGCCTGATGGGACGCAGTTTGCTATAATTAAAGCTAAAAGGATTTTTGTGTTCTTGGAAAGAGAGTACGCATGAACAAGTACATGGATGCTTTCATGAAGACCTTCCCCTATGAAGGTCTGACCTATGACGATGTCACGCTTGTGACGCAGTATGCCGATTTCGTCCCGGACGAAGCTTCGCTCGAGACGAAATTGACGGGCCGGATGAAGATGAAGATTCC
>DJRS01000036.1:0-9040 GCA_002440145.1 Verrucomicrobia bacterium UBA6354 | reverse complement strand
GAGGAGTCCGACCAGGCGAAGGAAGTCGCCAAGGTGAAGAACTATCTGAACGGCCTTATCGCCGCGCCCGTCTGCTTCCATGCGAACGACGACATCAGTTTCTTGCGCGCGGAGAAGAAGCGCATGGGCTTGAAGTTCAACGGTTTCCCGGTGTTGGACGAGAACGATCGCCTTGTCGGCATGATAACTTCCTCTGACATGCGCTTTGCGCCGATGAACGCCATGAAGCTCAGGGACGTGATGCAGCCCGCGCCAATCACCGCCAGGCCGGGGACGTCCTTGCGCAAGGCTTACGATCTGATGCGCGCGGCGAAAGTCGGCAAGTTGCCGCTCGTCGACAAGAATGGACGCGTGGTCGGCCTTTACAGCTTTACCGACGTTCAGCGCCTTATCGAGAACAAGAATCCCACGACCAACTGCGACGACAAGTTCCGCTTGCGCGTGTCGGCTTCCGTTTCCGGCGGCGAAGGCGACTGCGGGCGCATGGAGAAGCTGGCGGACGCCGGCGTGGACGCCATCGTCGTGGATTCCGCGCACGGGCACTCCAAGGGTATCATGGAGATGACGAAGTGGATAGTCAAGCACTATCCGAAGATCGACGTCATCGCGGGCAACATCGCGACAGGCGAGGCGGCCGTCGCGCTGGCGAAATGCGGGGCGCATGCGGTCAAGGTCGGCATCGGCCCCGGCTCGATTTGCACGACGCGCGTCGTGTGCGGCGTGGGCATCCCCCAGCTGACGGCGGTGTACAATGCGGCCAAGGCATTGCGCGGCACGGACGTCGCGGTTATCGCGGACGGCGGCATCAAGCTTTCCGGCGACGTGCCGAAGGCGCTCGCCGCGGGTGCGGACAGCGTCATGTTGGGATCGGTGCTTGCGGGCACGGAGGAGTCTCCCGGAGAGAAGATCTACTCGAACGGCCGCCAGTACGTCGTCTACCGCGGCATGGGATCCATGGCCGCGCTCAAGAACGGGAAGGGGTCGCGTGCGCGCTATTTCCAGGACAACGAGGCCGAGGACGAGCTCGTTCCGCAGGGGATCGAGGGCATGGTCCCGTATTCGGGGCACGTGAAGTCCATCATGACCCAGTTCTGCGGCGGGCTGCGCGCGAGTCTCGGGTATTGCGGGACGCGCACGATAGCCGAGCTCCAGGAGCGCGGCAAGTTCTTCCGCGTTACGGCGGCAGGACAGCGCGAGGCGCGCCCGCACGACATCACGATCACGAAAGAAGCGCCCAACTATCGCACCTGATGGCGAAGAAGTCCCTGGCCGACTGCGGGCGTGAATGGCTCGACACGCTGGTCGTCGCACTTTCCGTCGCGATGGCCTTCCGTGCGTATTTCTATCAGCCGTTCAATATCCCGACCGGCTCCATGCAGACGACGCTCTACGGCAATCACGTCGAGGCGTGCGCGAAGCCGGGCGTCTTGCAGACGACTCCGCTGAAGTGGCTGAATTGGATTCTCACGGGACGCGACTACAAGGACGTACGCGCGCCGTTTTCGGGGAATCTGCACGTTTCGCCGCGCAACGACGGACGCTTCGCGCTCGCGGTTGTGGCGCCAGACGGCCGGAGAGGCCCTGTCTCCTGCCTGCCCAACGACGCATTGGCGGAACTGCCCGTTCGGCCGGGCGGGCGCGTCAGCAAGGGGCAGAAGCTGTTTGCGGGCTATGACACGACGGGCGACTTTATTTTCGTGAATCGCTGGCTCTGGAATTTCCGGCGTCCGCATGCGGGAGAGGTGATGATCTTTTCCACGACGGGCATCCCGGCGCTCCAGCAAGGCACGCACTACATCAAACGCATGAAAGCCGCGCCGGGCGAATCCTATGCGCTGGAGCATCCGGTGGACGGGCGTCCGTCCGCCGTGACGATGGGCGCGGACGAGTATTTCGCCTGCGGAGACAATTTCAACAACAGTTTCGACAGCCGTTATTGGGGTGCCGTGCCGGGGCGCAACTTGCGCGGCAGGGCAGCCTGCGTCTTCTGGCCGATTGCAAACCCTCGTTGGGGAGAGATAAAATGAGCGAAGAACAATTGATCGCGGTTCCTTGCCAATTTGGCGAGAATGGCAACTTCCTGATCGAGCGCGAGATGGGATGCGGCGGCATGGGCGGCGTCTATATGGGGCGCGACAAGATGCTCGATCGCCCTGTCGCCGTGAAGATCATGTTGCGGGAGTACGGCAAAGACGCCGCATTCGTGGAGAAGTTCAAGAAAGAGGCGCAGGCGGCCGCGCGGCTCATCCATCCCAATATCGCGCAGATCTACTCCTACGGGATTTCGGACGGGATGCCGTACATCGCCATGGAGCTCGTGGCGGGCGGTTCGCTCTACCAGCTGATGCAGCACTATGGCGCGAAGCTTGACGTGGCGCGGACGCTGAAGATTTGCGAGCAGGTCGCGCAAGCCTTGCGGTGCGCGGCGGACCAAGGCCTGGTGCATGGCGACATCAAGCCGGAAAATATCCTGCTTGACGCCAACGGCAATGCGAAGTTGGTGGATTTCGGTCTTGCCGCCATGCAGCATGATTCCACGGAAATCTGGGGGACGCCTTACTATATCGCCCCGGAGAAAGTGCGCAAGCAGCCGATCGACTACCGTGCCGACATGTATTCGCTCGGCGGCACGCTCTATCACGCGTTGACGGGGGTGCCTCCTTTCGACGGCGCGGACGCGGCGGCGGTGGTGAAGGCGCGTTTTGGCGCGCCGCCCAGGAAGCCGAGCGAGCTGCGTCCCGAGTTGACGCCGCAAATCGACGAGCTCGTCATGCGCATGCTGGCGGAGAGCCCCGAAGACCGCTACCCGACGTTCGAGGCGCTTCTGGACGCGTTTCATCAGGTCATGACATCGGGGATCGCCGCGAAAACGGCGCAACTTGCGTCTCCGCGCACGGTTACTTCGGCGCATAGCCGCCGCATCGTCCTCAAGGGACGCCGCACAATGGCGATCAAGCGCCCGGGCGCGGCGGCCGACGCGGACGTTGAAGCGCCGGCGGCCGAAGGCGGCGACGGCAACGTGCCGCCTTTCGCGCGCACGGACGGCGCGGCGGAATCCGACGAGGAAGAGGAAAGCGGCGGGAGCATCGTCTGGAAGGCGGTCGGAGCCGTTGTCGGCGTTTTGGCCGTCGTCGGACTTATAGCCGGAGGCCTCGTCTGGTACAAAGCCGCCGACAAGGCAAAGCAGGAGCGGGAGGTCGTCGAACAAATACGCAAGGGCGCGGAGCTTGCGCGTGCTTCAATCGGGAAGACGCGGGAGGCGGCCGCCAAGTTCAGCGACGAGTTCGGTTCTTTTGCGGCTGGCGTGGTTCAAACATGCCAAAAGACGTCGGACGAATTGGCGGCGGCGGCGAAGGATCGGTATCCGGCAAACGTCCTCGCTTTGATGCGTCCGCCGAAGAGCAAAGAACTCCTTGAGGCGGAATCCTCCACGAACGTCGTCGCGTCGGCCCAGTCTTCCGCCGCGTCCGTTGCGACAAATGGCGCGAAGGCCGCGTCCGTGCCCGCACCTGCGCCGTCCGCCCCGCCGGCGGAGGGCGAGCTGCCGTCTTTTGTCAAAGACATGAACGATCTTTGGACGAGAGCCTACACGGCCCAAGCGGCGATCATCCGCATCCAGCACGGCATGCGTGCGGCCATTGCGGCATGCGACAAGGCGAAGACGGTCGAAGGCGATTCCGAAGAGGCGTTGCGCAAGCTCGAGGCCATCAACAACGAGGCGAAGGATCTCTACGACCAGACCAAAGGACTCCCGTCCGTGGAAGCCGTCCAGAAGGCGAAAGGCTATGTCAACAGTCGCGGACCGAAACTAGTGGAAAAGGTCAAGCGCCAGATGTACGAGGCCAAGATGCGCGCCGCGCGCGAAGCAAAGAAAAAGGCGGCGGAGGCGGAGGAAGCCGCGAAACAGAAGGCGGAGGAAGAAGCGCGCAAAGCGGCGGCGGCGGATGAAGTCGGCCGCGCAAAGGCGTGTTTCGAAGGGTTGCCCGAACGCTATTTCCGTTCCCTCGACTGGAAGGGCGCCTTGCGCGCGCTGGAGTTTGTCGAGAAAGACCCCGTGAAACCCTTCACGACCGCGGAAGGGTCCCTGCAGATCAAGACCGAGCAGAAGAAGGTCGCGATGATGGAAAGCGTGCAAACCATCATGCAACGCAATTTGGCGAATTATACGTTTGGACGCGCGGAATTGCGCGGTTGGGTCTGCCGCAAAGCGACGGATTCGTATTTGGATATCGCAAAGGGCGACCGGACGCGCAAATTGACCTGGAAGAAGTTCTACGACGAGTATCCCGTCAATATGAGCGAACTTATCAACAAGTTCATTCGCCATGGGCGGGAGAACGGAAGGCCGCGCCTTACGCAACGCACCCAGACGGAGGCGCTTCTTGGCGCGGCGCTCACGTTGCGCATCATCTGCGTCAACGAACCCACCGCCGCGAAATGGGGCGAGCAGCTCGCGAAAGAAGCGGTCAAGGGCGCGAACAGCACCTACTACTTCAATTTGGCGAAGGAATTCTTCCCCGACATCGATTTCTCGGAAGTCGCCAAAGAGATCGAGGCGGAACAGATTTAATGCGATGAAGAAGACAGACTATCTCAGAAAGATTCTGAACGCGACGGTCTATGACGTGGCGCGCGTGACGCCGCTGGACGAGGCCGCGGAGCTTTCGCGCCGGTTCGGCGCGCGGTTTCTCCTGAAGCGGGAGGATCTTCAGCCGATCCACGCGTACAAGATCCGCGGCGCGTACAACAAGATGAGCCAGCTTCCGCGCGCGGCGCTCGACAAGGGCGTCATTTGCGCCTCGGCCGGAAACCACGCGCAAGGCGTGGCGCTTTCCGCCCGCAAGCTCGGGTGCAAGGCGACCATAGTCATGCCGGTCACGACGCCGGAGATCAAAATCAACGCCGTGAAGTCCTACGGGGCTTCGATCGTATTGCACGGCGACAGCTATTCGGACACCTACGAAGAGCTCGAGCGCCAGATCGCCGAGCACCACTACACCTACATCGCCCCGTTCGACGATCCGGACGTCATTGCGGGACAGGGCACGGTCGCGAAGGAAATCCTGGACCAGGCCGGGCGCGACTTGACGGCCGTGTTTGTCCCGATCGGCGGCGGCGGGCTGGCGGCGGGCGTTTCCGTCTACATAAAGAGCGTGCGCCCCAACGTGAAAGTCTATGGCGTCGAGCCCGTCGATTCGGACTGCATGTACCGTTCGATCAAGGCCGGACGCATCGTCACGCTCGACAACCCCGGGCTGTTCGCGGACGGCGTCTGCGTGAAAACGCCGGGCAAGGAGACGTTCCGCATCTGCCGCGAGAACCTGGACGGCATCGTCCGCGTGACGACGGCCGAGATTTGCGCCGCGGTGAAGGACATCTTCGAGGCGACGCGGTCCATCTGCGAACCCGCCGGTGCGCTCGCGCTGGCCGGCGCCAAGAAGAAGGCGCAGAAGGGCGACGTGTGCGCGTGCATCGTCTCCGGCGCGAACATGAACTTCGACCGCATCCGCTTTATTTCCGAAGAAACGGAAATCGGCGAAAAGCGGGAAGCCATTCTCGCGTGCCGCATCCCCGAAGAGCGCGGCAGTTTCATGAACTTCGTGCGCAAACTGGGCAAACGCAACGTGACGGAATTCAACTACCGTTTCAGCGCGCCCGACCACGCCCATATCTTTTTGGGCGTGTCGGTCAAGAATGCCGACGAAACGAAGGCGCTCATCCAGACGTTCGAAAAGGCCGGCTGGTCCACGCTGGACTTGACGGACGACACGCTGGCCAAGGACCACGTGCGGCATATGGTCGGGGGGCATGTCTCGGGATTGCGCGACGAGCGCATCCTGTCGTTTGAATTCCCGGAGCGCCCGGGCGCGCTCATGAGGTTCCTGGAGGTCGTCGCCGGCCGCTGGAACATATCCATGTTCCATTACCGCAACCACGGCGCGGACTACGGGAAGATCCTTGTCGGCTTCCAGGTTCCCGCGAAAGAGCGCGCGCTCTTCAAGGAGACGCTGGACAGGATCGGCTATACGTACGAAGACGTGACGAACCGTCCGGTCGTCCGCTACTTCCTCGGGAATCGCGAATTCGAAACGAACGGCTGACAGACGCGGCCGGGGAAGGGGCCTTCCGTCCATGACACAGAACGCTTTTCTGCAGGATCTGGCCATGTTGATGGCCGTCGCGGGGTTTGTCTCCGTCCTTTTCACGCGTCTGAAATGGCCGAAAGTGATTGGCTACATTCTCGCCGGCGTGCTTTTGAGCAGCCATTTGTGGGGATTCTCCTTCCTGGCGGACGAAGGGAGCGTCCAGACGATTGCCCAGCTCGGCATCATCTTCCTCATGTTTACGATGGGCCTCGAGTTCTCGACGTCGGACATGCGCCGCATAAAGGACGTGACGTTTCCCACGGCGCTCCTGGACACGGCGGTCATGACATGGCTGGGCTACACCTTCGGGCGGCTCGTCTGCGGCTGGGACACGGTGCCGTCCATCTTCCTCGGCGTGGCGATTTGCGACAGTTCGACGACGCTCCTCGCGAAAATCATCGCGGAGATGAACTGGTCGCGGCGCCCGTTCGTGAAGTACGTCATCGGCACGTCCGTATGCGAGGATATCGTCTGCGTGGGCCTTATCGCGCTTGTGACGGGTGTCGCGCAGGGGCACGGCATGTCCCTTGGGGCGGCGGGCATGTCCTTGGGCGGCTTGCTCATCTTCTCTTTCGCCGTGATAGTCTTCGGGCTCGTTCTTGTGCCCCGTCTTCTGTCCTCCGTCGCGAGCCACGGGGACAACGAAACGCTCCTGCTGACCGTCCTTGGCTGTTGCTTTCTCGTGACTTACGTCGCGTTCAAGCTCGATTATTCGCTTGCGCTCGGTGCGTTTCTCGTCGGCGTGCTCGGTTCGAGTTCGGATGTGCGCCGCCGCTTGCACCAGATGGTGGAACCGCTCAAGTCCATGTTCGCCGCGGTGTTCTTCGTCTCGATCGGGCTTTTGGTCAATCCCTTCGTCTGCTGGCAGAACATCGGGCTCATACTTCTGCTTTCCGCGCTGGTCATGGCCGGCAAGGGAATCAACTGTTTCGCCGGCGGTCTTGCGACGGGCGAGTCGCTCAAGACGTCCGTCCAGATGGGCATGGGACTTGCGCAAATCGGCGAATTCGCCTACATGGTCGCGCTTCTCTATCTGACGTTGACGGGCGACGCCGACCGGCCGATGTACCAGGTCGTGGTGGGCGTCTCCCTTCTGACGACCTTGCTGAATCCTGTGATGCTGCGGGCGTCCGACCCCCTGGGCGACTGGGTCGAGAAGCGTTGCCCCGCGGGTCTCCGGGCGAAGTTGACCGCCTACGGCGACTTTCTCGCGCGTTATCGCCAGTCGCTGGGCGCGGTGGCGGAAAACCGCCGCCGCGTGCGCGGCATGATAATGAAGCTGGCGCTCGTCGCCGCCTTGGAGTTTGCGATTGCGCTCGCGTTCGGCATCCTCAACGAGCAGGATTGGAGTTCGTTTTCCGCCTGGTTCAACGGGCATAAGCAGATTGTGCTGTATCTGCTCCAGAATCTCTTCCTCGCCGCTTTCTTCGCCCCCATCTTCTTTTTGGCGCAAGGACTGGCGCGGACGGTCGCGACGATCGTGCTCGACGGGCGAAAGGACACAAGGTTCGCCTTGGCCGTGCGGGGGGCGGTGCGTTTCGTCGTCCTGGGCATCGTCCTCGGGCTGTTCTTCCTGGAAGCCGTCATGATCAACGTCAACCTCATGCCGGCGAATTCCTGGCTGCGCGGCGGCGTGGGCGTGGGCATCGTGGCCGTGGCCGCGCTCGGATGGAAATTCTTCCTCCGGACCGGCCGCCGCGCCTATGCGCGCCTGCAGGACGCCTTGAATGCGAACGGGCAAGAGGCGCCCGGCGAGGACAATGTCTTGACGCTGCCGGGCGAACGTGTCGGGCGGCAGACGATCGCGGTGAATTCGCCGGCCGTGGGCGAGACGGTGGTCTCGTTGAACGTGCGCCAAAAGACGGGCGTGAACGTGGTCGCGGTGGAACGCGGCGGCGTGCGGGTGGCGAATTTCGGTCCGTCCTTCGTGTTCGGGCCCGGCGACGTGCTGGTCGTCACGGGTGACGCGGCGCAGCAAAAGGCATTGCGGGATCTCGTGAAGGAGCCGTCTTGACGCGCCGTGCCGTGTTCCTGCCCTTGTCGGCGGCCCTCCTGATCGGCATGGGGATCGCCGCGCAAGTCGCGCTTGTGCACCGCCGCGCCGCGGCGGAGCCCGTTGTGCGCGAGGGGATCCTGACGGCGCTTGGCGGTTTGCGGTCCGTCGCGGCGGAATTCGTCTGGTTCCGCGCCGACCTTTTGCAGAGCGAAGGGCGTTACGCCGAGATGGCGCAGCTTGCCGCGCTGTTGACCACGCTCGAACCGCACGTGCCGGAAGTCTGGAGCTACGCCGCGTGGAATCTCGCCTACAACATTTCCATCATGATGCCCACGCCGGAAGACCGGTGGCGGTGGGTCGAGGCCGCTCTGCGCCTTTTGCGCGACAGGGGGCTTGTGTTCAATCCGGAATCCGCGGCGCTTTATCGCGAACTCGCTTTTCTGTTTGAATTCAAGATCGGCGTGGATATCGACAGCGCCGCCTCCCTTTATCGTGCCGAATGGGCGAAGATCGCCGCCGAAGCCGCCCGCACGGGCGATTGGGCGGCTCTGCGCATGGACGTCGCGCGCATGCGCCGCGTGGAAGCCCGCTACGGTCTCCACGATTGGAAGAGCCCCTTTTTTTCGGCGGTCTATTGGGCGGACGCGGGTCTCGCCTTCGCGAACAAACAGGATCGCGCCTTTCTGAATGAAATCATCCGCCAGTCCTGCGCACTCGAAGCCAAGCGCCTGGCGCCGTCCGAAGGAAGCGCCCCCCGCCCCCGGGACAACCGGGACGCGTAGGACATGTAGGACGAGCAGGACGAGTAGGTTTCTACACGGCCATCCCCGTGCGGGCGGCAGGGGACTGCCGCCCCTACCATTGGACGCCCCACGGTCCCCCATTCTACATTCTCTAC
>DJRS01000179.1:16168-19732 GCA_002440145.1 Verrucomicrobia bacterium UBA6354 | reverse complement strand
TAGACGATAGTCCCGTCTTCGCGCAATGTGGCCCTGTTGCACCAGATATCGGCGCTACCCGGGACGATTTCGTGCGTATCGGCGCGAAAAGCCATGCCGATGCGCTGGGGGATGTCGAGCCCGTCTCCCCGGGCATGGAACATGCCGTTCTCGACAGTGAAAGGATAAAGTGCGCGGTCGCAAGAGAAAACGCCGCCTTTCCCGTCCGGCGTCGGCCCCTGGTAGACGAGTTCCGTGAAGGGCGGACGCGCCCAATCCACCGAAAGATTGCGGATGAATACGTTCGTCGCGTCCTTTATGAGCCCCACCATGGCCTCGCCGTGCAAAAGCAGCCGTGCGCCGTTCCCCTCCAAGGTGAGATTGGAGATCCCCATCAGGGGCAACGCGACCGGATGATCCGCCGGCTGGTCGTGGTTCGAGACGCGCAAAACGACGCGTTCCGCCTCCGCGGCGAAAAGGTGGTAGTCCCCCGGGGCGAGCTTGAGCGTGCCGCCTCCCGCCGCGCGCAGCTGTTCGAGCGCACCCTTGATCGCCGCGGTCGTGTTCGTGCCGGGCGCGACAAATACCGTGCCGGACGCCGCAAGCGCCGCGGACGCCGCAAGCCCGCACAGGAGGGCGACCCACCCGCGCGCACATTCCCTTTTCTTGTTTGTATGCATAATCCCCACTCCTGGCGCCTTCTCGGCTTTTTACCCGCGGACTTCCCGCGGCGGTTCGTGTTTGGTGGACGATGAGGGACTCGAACCCCCGACCTTGACCGTGTAAAGGTCCTGCTCTAACCAACTGAGCTAATCGTCCGAAAGAGGCGTCAATCCTCGACGCGCTCGACGGTGATCTCCGGGTCGATCTCCCGAAGCCCCGCCTCGATGCCCTGCTTGAGGGTCATCATCGCGTACGGACACGTCCCGCAATGCCCGACCAATTTCAGGCGCACGACTTTCCCGTCGATCGAGACCAGCTCGAGATCTCCGCCGTCCGCCTGAAGAGCGATGCGCATATCTTCCAGTTTCGCCTTGATTTTCTCGTCCATTGCAGGTTCTCCTTTATGTCGGATAGATTTATATTATACCATATTTCCCCGCTCAGCGGTTCAAAATTTCTTCGCGGATCGCCCGCGGCACGATTTCGAACGTGTCCGGCTCCATCGAATAGGACGCGCGGCCCTTCGTCAGCGAACGGATGGCCGTCGAGTAGCCGAACAGGCTCGCGAGCGGAACGTGCGCATGCACGACCTGCATGTCGCCGCGCTGTTCCATGTCGAGAACCGTGCCGCGCCGCGCGTTTAGATCCCCCAGCACTTCGCCGACGTTTTCCGGCGGGGTGGTGATCTCGAGCTTCATGATCGGCTCCAGGAACTCCGGGCCGGCCGCCTCGGCCGCCTCGCGAAAGCCCATGACCGCCGCGGAACGGAAAGCGACTTCGTCCGAGATTTCCGGATCGACCAGCGTCGCGCCCGTGCATTCGACGGCGATGTCCGTCATGGGGAAGCGCGCCAGGACGCCCGTCGTCACGCCGTCCAGCAGCCCCTGCTCGACGCACTCCTGCAGATGCTTGTCCGCGACCAGATTGCGGAACTCGCGCGAAAGGCCAATGCTGCGACCCTTGCCGCGTTCCAGCGGCCGCACCGCGATCTGCAGGCTCACCGCGTGCCGCTTGCCCCCGAGTTCGCGGTCGAAGGTGAAGTCCACCGTGGCCGGCCGCGTGACCGTCTCCTCGTAGCTCACCATGGGCTTGCCCACGTTCGCCGCGCACTTGAACTCGCGCTTCAGGCGGTCCACCAGGATCTCCAGATGCAACTCGCCCATGCCCGACAGGATCGTCTGCCCCGTCTCTTCGTCCTCGCGGAAGCGGCAGGTGGGGTCTTCCGCCGCGAGCGCCTGCATGGAGGCGACGAGCTTGTCCTTGTCCGCGGAACTCTTGGGCTCGATCGCCATGAACATGACCGGCTGGGGCGCGACGATGCGCTCCAGGTAGCAGGGCTTCATCTCCGCGCAAAGCGTGTCGCCCGTCGTGCAGTCCTTCAGCCCGACGACCGCGCCGATGTCGCCCGCGTGCAGCTCCTCGCACTCGATCTGGTGGTCGGCGAACAGCCGCACGATCTTCATGATGCGCTCGCGCTTCTTCGTGCGCGGATTGTAGGCGTTGGCGCCCTTCTTGAGGATGCCGCCGTAGACGCGCACGAAGAAAAGCCGCCCGACGTAGGGGTCCGTCGCGATCTTGAAGACGAGCGCCGTCAAAAGCTCCGAATCGTCCTGCTTGCGCGTCGTTTTCTCCCCGGTCTTGAGGTCCGTCGCCTCCACGGGCGGACGGTCCACCGGCGAGGGCAGATAGTCGCAGATCGCGTCCAGAAGCGGCTGCACGCCCTTGTCGCGCAGGGACGTCCCGCAGAGCACCGGCACGAACTTGCCCGCGACGACGAGCCGGCGGATGGCCGGCGTCAGCTCCTCCGCCGTCAGGTCGCCCTTCTCCAGGTAGGCGTCCTGGACGCCCTCGTCCAGATCGGCGACCTTCTCGACCAGTTCGGCGCGCGCGAGTTCCGCCTCGTCCTTCAGATCCGCCGGAATCTCGCCTTCCGTGAACTTCTTGCCCTCCGAGGCCTCGTCGTAGACGATGCCTTTCATGCGGATGAGGTCGACGACGCCCTTGAACGCGTCCTCCCGCCCGATCGGCAGCTCGACCGGCACGGCGTTCGCCTTCAGCTTGTCGCGCAATTCCCCCACGACGCGCATGAAATCGGCGCCCATGCGGTCCATCTTGTTGACGAACGCCAGGCGCGGCACGTGGTAGCGGTCCGCCTGCCGCCAGACCGTCTCGGACTGCGGCTGGACGCCGCCCACCGCGCAGAACACGCACACCGCCCCGTCCAGCACCCGCAAGGAGCGCTCGACCTCCATCGTGAAATCGACGTGCCCCGGGGTGTCGATGATGTTGATCGTGCACCCCTTCCACTCGCACGTGATCGCCGCGGACTGGATCGTGATGCCGCGTTCGCGTTCCTGGACCATGAAGTCCGTCGTCGTGTTGCCGTCGTGCACGTCGCCGTGCTGGTGGATCTTGCCGGTGTAAAAGAGGATGCGTTCGGTCGTCGTCGTTTTGCCCGCGTCGATGTGGGCGACGATGCCGATGTTCCGTACGTTTTGAAGTGCGCTCGCCATAGTCGTACTATTATACCATAATTCGCCGCGGAATGGGACGGCGAATTGCGTCCTACCAGTCGATGGGCGTCTGCCCGTGCGCGGTCAGATAGGCGTTGCACGCCTTGAAGTGTCCGTTGCCGAAGAACCCCCGGTACGCCGAAAGGGGCGAGGGGTGTGCCGAGGCCAGCACCAGATTCGCCGCGCGATCCACGAAGGACGCCTTGCGTTGCGCGTACGCCCCCCAGAGCATGTACACGAGACCGCGGCGCTTGGCCGCCAGACGCCGGATGACGGCGTCCGTGAAGCGCTCCCATCCGCGCCCCTGGTGCGATCCGGCGCTGTTCGCGCCGCCCGAGACCGTCAGCGTGGCGTTCAGCAGGAGCACGCCTTGGTCCGCCCAACGCGAAAGGTCGCCCGAACGCCCCTG
>DJRS01000179.1:13126-16059 GCA_002440145.1 Verrucomicrobia bacterium UBA6354 | reverse complement strand
GGCGTGCGGTTGAACGCCTCGAAGATGAGGTTCGCCGGCGGGTAGACGACGCCCTTCGCATACGCCTCCTTCACGAAAGCGGCCAGCTGCGCGAAGTAGGGACTCTCGAATTCGTCCGCGAGTTCCGCCTTCCAGCTCGGCTCCATCTTCACGTCCATGGCCGCCCTCAATCGCGCTGGATGACGCCGCCGCACAAAATCGCCCCGGTCTCGGGATCGTAGCAGACGGCGCTCTGGCCCGGCGCCACGCCCGCCAGCCCCTTTTCCGGCGTGACGACGCCCGCGGCAAATTGCGCCGGGACGAGCCGCCCCGCGCTGCGGACCTTCACGAGGCACGCGAACGGCTCGTCCGTCGGCGCGCGCCCCATCCAGTTCACGTCGTCGACGCGGAACGCCGTCTTTTCCGCCTCCGCCGCATGCGCCACAATGACGCGGTTGCGGCAGGCGTCCAGGTCGATCACGTAGTACGGCTCGCCCGCCCCGCCGATGCCCAAACCCTTGCGCTGGCCGACCGTGTAGTGCCAAAAGCCCGTGTGGCGCCCCAGGACGCGGCCTTTCGTGTCCACGATGTCGCCCGGACGCGGCGCTTCGCCGATGAGTTCGTCCGTGTCGCCCGAATAGAAGTCCTGCGAATCGGGCTTGTCCGCGGCGCCCAGCCCGTGGGCGCGCGCGATTTCGCGCACTTCGCGCTTCGTCAGCTCCCCGAGCGGGAAAACGTGCCCCGCGAGCTGGTCCTGCGAGAGGCGGTAGAGGAAGTAGCTCTGGTCCTTCGCCTCGTCCGCCGCGCGGCGCACCGCATACCGCCCGTCCTTTTCCGCGATCCGCGCATAGTGCCCCGTCGCGAAAAAGTCGAACGCCAGCCCCGACTCCCGCGCCAGGCGCGGCAGAAGCCCGAACTTCATCGTCGCATTGCACCGCACGCACGGATTCGGCGTCTTGCCCGCCAGATACGTCTCGCGGAAGTACCGCACGATCGTCTCGTCGTACGCCGCGGAACAGTCGAACACGCGGTACTCTATGCCGATCTTCCGCGCCAAGGCCTCGGCGGAGGCGATATCCTCCGATTCGCCCGAACCGAAACACGCATCCCGCGTCCCGCCCTTGTACTGGCCGCGCCACAGCTTCATCGTTATCCCCACGACCGTCGCCCCGCGCGCCTTGAGCGCCAACGCCGAAACGGACGAATCCACGCCGCCCGACAGACCCACCGCCACGGTCTTTCCCTTCACGTCATCCAATGTCACCTGTCTGGTCCTTCTTCTTTTCAGCTAATCACGAACGTCTGCCCCGGCTGCGGCGCCAACGCGTTCGACACCCCGTGCTCCTTCAGGAGATCCACCATGGCGGACACCTTCTCCGGCTCGCCGTGCACCGCGAACGCCTGGCGCACGTTGTCCTTGATCTCGTCCAGCCATTCCGCCAGCCCCGCCCGGTCCGCGTGCGCCGAAAGCGCGTTGATGACCTCGACCTGGGCCCGGAGCGGAATCTCCTCGCCGAAAATCTTCAGCGTCTCGCGCCGCTCCACAATCCGCCGCCCGAGCGTATTTTCCGCCTGGAAGCCCACGATCAGCACGATGTTGTCCGGATTGGATATCCCGTGGCGCAGGTGGTGCAGGACGCGCCCGCCTTCGCACATGCCGCTGGCGGCGATGATGATCATGGGTCCGGGCTTGTCGTTGAGCGCCATCGATTCCTGCGGCGTGCCCACGAACGTCATGCCCGGGAAGGTCAGCGGATCCGTCCCCGCGGCGATCATCCGCCGCGCCTCCTCGTTGTAGACTTCCCGGTGCCGCGCGTAGATTTCCGTCGCCTTGCGCGAAAGCGGCGAGTCGATGTAGACCTGGACGTCCCGCGGCACTTTCCCCTGCGCGGCCAGCCGGTTCAGATAGTAGATGATCTGCTGCGTGCGGCCGACCGAGAAGGCCGGGACGATCAGTTTCGACCGGTACAGGTTGATGTGCCGCAGATACCCCGTCAGGCGCATCTCCACGTCGTCCGCGCTCGGATGGTACCGGTCCGCGTAGGTGGACTCGATCAGCAGGATGTCCGCCCCGGTCGGATACTCGTAGTGGCGCAGGATCGGCTGGTCCGGCTGGCCCAGGTCGCCCGAGAAGAGCAGCCGGTGCCGCCGCCCGCGGTCCGCGCGGATGTCGAGCTGCACGAGCGCGGAACCCAGGATGTGCCCGGCGTTGAAGAACTCCAGCGTAATCCCCGGCGCGATCTCCCGCGGCGCGTGCAGATGGACGGGCGTGAAGAGCTGCATCAGCGCGTCCACGTCGCTTTCCTCGTAGAGCGGCTCGAAGAGGTTTTTGCCCTGCTTGCGCCGCTGTTTGTTCACGACCTCCAGGTCGCGCTTCTGCAGAAAGCACGAGTCGCGCAGCATCACGTCGCACAGTTCCGTGGTGGACTGCCGCGCGAAGACCCGCCCGCGGAAGCCCTGGCGCACGAGCTGGGGCAGGTTCCCCGAGTGGTCGATGTGGGCGTGCGACAGGATGACGTAGTCGATCGTCTTCGGATCGACCGGAATGTTCCGGTTCTTTTCGAACGCCTCCTTGCGGTGCCCCTGGTAGAGACCGCAATCCAGCAGAATGCGTTTGCCGTTGGCCTCGACGAGATGCATGGACCCCGTCGTCGTCTGTGCCGCGCCATAGAATGTCAGTTTCATACTCGCATTATAGCAAAAAGAAGCGTTCGTTTCCAGCCGCTGGATTGCAGAGACGGGAGCGCCGCGGACCGTTTGGGCGGGGAACGCCCCGGGAGCGCGGCATTCAACCGCGGCGTTCGACCTGAAAGCGCAGGCGAAGAGCGGCACCAAGGCGCGTTGTTTGCCGCCGAGGAAACAGCGAACGCGCGGCGCTCGCCCCGTGGAAGGCAAACGCGGGACACCGGCTCAAGGGGCCGGAGGGCCCGTCCCGGCGCAACGCCATCGCCGTT
>DJRS01000179.1:3119-13098 GCA_002440145.1 Verrucomicrobia bacterium UBA6354 | reverse complement strand
GCCATCGCCGTTCCGGCGGGACATTCGCACGCTGGGGGCAAAGACGCATCTCCGGCGCGGTAAAGTGCGGAACCTCCATAATATAGGAGAATGCGGAATCTCCATACAATAGGAGTCCTCCGGGATTTGCGCCCAAGAACCGCCGCGCACCGCCCCCGCGAACCGTGTGTCCCGGGTTTGGCGCGGGCCGAGCGGGGAGTTTGGGCGGACGGGGTCGGATTTCGGGATTCTTGGGCGAGATGCCATGTCCGCCCGTTTCATGCCCTTATGGAGTGTGTATCTGGGGGAAAGGGCACGCAAAAGACGGAACATGGGGGTGCGCGCGGCATAAAAATGAAGGAATCGAGAAGTTCCGCTTGCAAGCGCGGACGCTTTTTGGTATACTATTTGAGTTTTCATCTCGAAAGAGGCCACTTTAGCTCAGTTGGTAGAGCACTTCCTTGGTAAGGAAGAGGTCGGCGGTCCGATTCCGCTAGGTGGCTCCATCGGGGTGATGGACAGAACAGAGAAACGACTCACAGGAGAGTAAGAAAATGGCAAAGGAAACATTCAATCGCGGCGGCAAGCCGCACGTGAACGTCGGCACGATCGGCCATGTCGACCACGGTAAGACCACGTTGACGGCCGCGATCACGCACGTGCAGGCGCTCAAGGGCCTCTGCGAAGAAGTGAAGTACGACCAGGTCGCGAAGGCTTCGGAGTCCGCCGGCCGCCGCGACGCCACCAAGATTTTGACGATTGCTTCGTCCCACGTCGAATATTCGACGGCGAACCGCCACTATGCGCACGTCGACTGCCCCGGCCACGCCGACTACGTCAAGAACATGATCACGGGCGCGGCGCAGATGGATGGCGCGATCCTCGTCGTTTCGGCCGTTGACGGCCCGATGCCGCAGACCCGCGAGCACGTGCTTCTCGCCCGCCAGGTCGGCGTGCCGAAGATCGTCGTGTTCCTCAACAAGTGCGACCTCGTCGAAGATCCCGAAATGCTCGACCTCGTCGAGATGGAAGTCCGCGAGCTCCTCAGCAAGTACGACTACGACGGCGACAACGCTCCGGTCATCCGCGGCGCGGCCTATCCGGCCACCCAGGCGAAGAGCGCGGACGATCCGGCCTGCAAGTGCATCGACGAACTCATGGACGCGCTGGACAGCTACATTCCCGAGCCGACGCGCGAACTCGACAAGCCCTTCCTCATGCCGATCGAAGACATCTTCTCGATTGAAGGTCGCGGTACGGTCGTCACCGGCCGTGTCGAGCGCGGCGTGATCAAGGTCGGCGACGATGTCGAACTCGTCGGTCTCAAGCCGACGGCGAAGACGGCCGTCACGGGCGTCGAAATGTTCCGCAAGCTTCTCGACCAGGGCCAGGCGGGCGACAACATCGGTACGCTCCTCCGCGGCACGAAGAAGGAAGACGTCGAGCGCGGCCAGGTTCTCGCCAAGCCGGGTTCCATCACGCCCCACACCGAATTCAAGGGCCAGGTCTACGTCCTCACGAAGGAAGAGGGTGGCCGCCACACCGCGTTCATGAAGGGCTACCGTCCGCAGTTCTACATCCGCACGACGGACGTGACGGGCGACATCCAGCTCCCCGAGGGCGTCGAGATGGTCATGCCCGGCGACAATGTCGAGCTCACGGTGAAGCTCATCGCTCCCGTGGCGCTTGAAGAGAAGATGCGCTTCGCCATCCGCGAAGGCGGCCGTACGGTCGGCGCCGGAACGGTCTCGAAGGTGATCAAGTAACACGATCAAGTCTTCTGTGGGATGCCTGCCCGCAAACCCGGCCGAATGTGGTCGGCCGGGGGCGGCGGGCGGGCTTCACTGGACGGAAGAATGTGAATAGGAACAAATAAAATGCGTGATCTCGCGATTTTGGCTTGCGGCGACTGCAAGCGGCGCAACTACACGACGACCCGGAACAAGAAGACAACGACCGAGCGTCTCGAAAAGGTGAAGTTCTGCCCGTTCTGCCGCAAGCGCACGACACACAAGGAAACGAAGTAAGTCGTATCCTTTATCTAGGGTAGTAGCACAATGGCAGTGCAGCGGTCTCCAAAACCGCCTATGGGGGTTCGATTCCCTCCTACCCTGCCAATCCGAACGGAAAGAGAATAAGATGGAAATTGTCAAGAAGGCGGGTGCCTATCTGTCGGGAGTCGGCGCGGAAGCCAAGCGCGTGACATGGCCCGGCAAACGCGAGCTTTGGGAATCTACGCTCGTTGTCATTTCGTTCATTTTTATTCTCGCCATCGCCACGCTCGTCTGTGACAAGGTCATTGAGTTTGGTTTGAAGTTGCTTAAGGCCTGAGGGTATAACGAGAATGGACAAGCAGTGGTTTGTGTTGCATACGCTCACCGGACAGGAGAACAAGGTCCGCAAGTCGATTGTCGCGCGCGTGAAGCTTGAGCGTATGGAAGACTACATCGGCCGGTGCGAAATACCGACCGAGCGTGTCGTCGAGAAGAAAAACGGCCGCACGACGAAGCGTACGCGGATGTTCTTTCCGGGCTATGTGCTGTGCGAGCTGGCGCTTTACGACAAGTCGCGCGATCTGGACGAGAACGGCCGTCCGGCGATATACGAGCGCACGTGGCAGTTTCTGCGCGAGACGCCGGGCCTGATTGGATTTGTGGGCAGCGAGCGGCCGGTTCCGCTCAAGCAGAGCGAAGTGGACGCGATATTCTCGAACCGTCCGGCGGGGGCGCCGCCGGTGGAGCGTCCGAAGATCGATTTCTCCGTCGGCGAGACGGTAAAGGTGATAGATGGCGCGTTCATGGGTTTGACGGGCCAGATATCCATGGTGGATCCCGACAAGGGCAAACTCAAGGTTGAAGTCAACATCTTCAGCCGTTCGGTCCAAGTCGACGCGGAGTACTGGCAGGTCGAGAAAGTCCCCGTCGAGGAGACTTTCGAGCCGGCCGAGTAGGACGCAGGTTTTGCGGTCCGTCGACCGGGAAGGATCCCCGGGAGGAGCCGCACGAAAACAAGGAAAAGGCATAAATGGCCAAGAAAGTTACTGGCGTAGTAAAGCTCCAGATCCCGGCCGGCGCGGCGAATCCCGCGCCTCCCGTGGGTCCTGCGCTCGGTTCTGCTGGTGTGAACATCATGCAGTTCTGCAAGGAGTTCAACGCGAAGACCGCGAAAGATTCCGGTCTGGTGATTCCCGTCATCATCACGGTTTACCAGGACCGTAGCTTCTCGCTGCAGTTCAAGTCGCCGCCGGCGAGCGTGCTTCTCAAGAAGGAAGCGGGCCTTGCCAAGGGCAGCGGCGTGCCGAACAAGAACAAGGTCGGCAAGGTCACGAAGGCCCAGCTCCTCAAGATTGTCGAAATGAAGAAGGCCGACCTCAACACGGACGATCCCGAGCAGGCGGTCAAGATGATCGCGGGCACGGCGCGCAACATGGGAATCGAGGTGGTTGAATGAGTCACGGCAAGCAGTATTTCAACGCGCTCAAGAAGGCTCCCAAGAAGCCGGTGAGCATTGAAGAAGCGGTCAAATTCGTGAAGGCCAACGCCGGCGCGAAGTTCGACGAGACCGTCGACGTCTATTTCCATCTCGGCAAGGAGCTCACCAAGGGCGATACCGCGGTCCGCGGCGTCGTGAAGCTCCCGAACGGCTCGGGCAAGAAGGTCAAGGTCGCGGTCTTCGCGGGCGGCGACGCGGCCGAAGCGGCCCGCGCGGCGGGTGCGGACTACGTCGGTCTCGCCGATCTCGTCGAGAAGGTCCAGAAAGAGGGTTGGTGTGATTTCGACGTCGCGATCGCGACGGTCGAAGCCATGAAGGAAGTGCGCAAGTGCGCGCGCGTCCTCGGTCCGCGCGGCCTCATGCCGAACCCCAAGACGGGCACGGTGACGGACGATACGGCCACGGCGGTCAAGGAAGCGCACGGCGGCAAGGTCGACTTCCGCATGGACAAGACGGGCAATCTCGCGGTCGTTGCGGGCAAACGCAGCTTTTCCGAGGAAGCCCTCGTCCAGAACATCAAGGCGGTCGTCGCGGCGGTCCAGGCGCACAAGCCGGCCTCCGTCAAGGGCGTGTTCATCAAGTCGGCGACGATTGCTTCCACGATGGGAGTTGGCGTGCCCGTGATCGCTTCGGCGGATGCTGAATAAGGGGAGATCGTTCGAAATGAGAATTGAAAAGATTGCCATCCTCAATGAAGTCGTCAACCGCGTCAAGGATTCGGACTACTGCTTCATCATCAATCACGGCGGCGTGACGGTCGCGGCGACGTCGAAGCTCCGCGCGGCGTTGCGCAAGCTCGACAGCCACATGCTGGTCGTCAAGAACACCTTCCTCGCGAAGGTCGCGGAAGAAAAGGGTTGGAGCGACGACGTCAAGGCTATGTTCGTCGGCCAGACGGCCGTCGTCACCGGGCACGGCGAGCCTACCGCCGTCGCGAAGGCCATCATGGACTTCGTGAAGGATTCCGCGGGCAAGGCGTCCGTCAAGGGCGCGGACTACGACAACAAGATTGTCGACGCGGCGATGGTCGAAGCGCTCTCGAAGATTCCCGGCAAGGATCAGCTTCGTGCGACGTTGCTCATGCTCCTCAAGGAGCCGGCGACACGTCTGGCGCGCGTGCTTTCGGAGAAGGCCAAGAAGGGCGGCGAGGCGGCTCCCGCGGCGGAAGCCCCTGCGGCCGAAGCGCCCGCACAGGCATAAACGGAAATTTCCCTTGGATGAAACACGCCACGGGTTGGAGTAAAAAGGAAAAGATAAAATGACAAACGAAGAAATCATCAAGGAACTGTCGGGTAAGACGGTTCTCGAAATCAACGAGCTCGTCAAGGCGCTGGAAGAAGCGTGGGGCGTGAGCGCGGCGGCGGCTGTCGCTGTTGCGGGTCCTGCGGCCGGTGCGGCGGCTGAAGAGAAGACGGAATTCGACGTCATTCTCAAGGCGGCGGGCGCGAACAAGATCGCGGTCATCAAGGAAGTCCGCGCGATCACGGGTCTCGGCCTCAAGGACGCCAAGGACATGGTCGACGGCGCGCCGAAGAAGGTCAAAGAGGCGATCGCCAAGGACGAAGCCGAGAAGATCGCCGAGCAGCTCAAGAAGGCTGGCGCGGAAGTCGAGGTCAAGTAATCCCGTCTCGTGCCAACGCACAAACGCCGTGGACGCGAGGAACGTTCGCGGCGTTTTTCATTCTCTGTCATGGCGCAGATAAAAGAGACATTGCTTGTGTGGGTCGCCTGGCCGGAGAAATGCTTCTCGGTCAACGCATCCGATGCGACCTTTTTGCGCGCACTGGCCGGAGATTCCGTGGATGTCGTAGTCGTGAAATCGGAGCGCACTTTCCTGCGCGAACTGCCGCGCGCCACGAAAGCGATTGTCTGGTCTTTTAAGGCCGAGTGGTTTGTGCATGCCCCCCGCCTCAAATTGCTCGCGACGCCGGGCGCCGGGCGCGAACTTGTTCCCCGCACCGCGCCTGCGGGCGTGACGATCCATTTCGGGCGTTTCCACGGACCGATCATGGCGGAGACAGTGGCGGGATTCATGTTGGCCTGGGCGCGAGGTTTCTTCCGCCCCGAACGGAGCGAATTCTGGCCGCGCGCAGCCTTGAGCGACAAATGCTACCGGGTCGAGGGAACGAAAGCGGTCATTCTGGGCTATGGGCTGATAGGCCGCGCGATCGGCGGGAAGTTGACCCAGCTGGGCGTGTCGGTTGCGGGCTTTCATCGCGCGAACATGGGCGATTTGCCCGCGGCGCTTTCGGACGCCGATTGGTTGATCTGCGCTTTGCCCGGGGATACGGGGACGGACAATCTTGTGAGCGGGAGACTTCTGCGCAAGTTGCCGCGGCGCGCGGTTCTCGTGAACGTCGGGAGGGGCAACGCGGTGGACGAACGCGCGTTGCTGGACGCTCTGCGCGCAAAACGTCTGGCGGGCGCGTATTTGGACGTGTTCCGCGGCGAGCCTTCGCCGGTAAGGAAGGGCGAGCCTGAGATCTACGGCGCGGAGTATGGGCATCTGCCGTGGAATCTGATTCGCATGCCGCACACCTGCGCGTTCAGCAACGACTACATGCGCCGCGCATTCAAGGAGTTGAAAGATGACGGGCTCATATGAGGTTTCCAGCGTCGAAGAGACATGGGCGTTGGCCAAAACATTCGCCGCCACGCTGCGTCCGGGCGATGTCGTCTGCCTCGAGGGCGATCTAGGCGCCGGCAAGACGACGTTCACCCAAGGGCTGGCGGCCGCGCTCGGCGTCAAGGGGCGCGTCACCTCGCCGACATTTTGCATCGTCCAGGAGCATGCGGGTGCGCAGGAGCCGGTCAAACTGCTCGTCCATATGGACCTGTACCGCCTGAAGGGCGCGGGAGACGTGGAGGCCATCGGCTGGGAGGACTATCTCGCCCGGGGCGCGGTTCTTGTCGTGGAGTGGCCCGATCGCGCCGGCGAACTTGTTCCGGCAACGGCGAAACACATTCGCTTCGAGCACGCTCCCGGCAACGAGGAGTCGCGCAAAGTCACGTTTATTTGATATAATATAGCCATGGAATTCGAGAATACTATCGGTTTGGAGACGCATGTCCAGCTCAAAACGCGGACGAAGATGTTCTGCTCGTGCCTGCTCAAGACGGGATGCGAGCCGAATACGAATGTCTGCCCCATTTGTCTGGGCTATCCGGGCGCATTGCCTGTCATGAACAAGGAGGCAATCAAGTTGACGGTGATGAGCGGACTGATGCTCGGATGCGAGATCAACCGCCATGCGACCTTCGACCGGAAGAACTACTTCTACCCTGACATGGCCAAGGACTATCAGATTTCCGAGAATGGCCACCCGCTGTGTCTGGGCGGCGGCGTGGAAATCACGTGCGCCGACGGCACGAAGAAGTTCATCCGCATCAACCATATCCATCTCGAGGAAGACGCCGCGAAGATCAACCACTACGCGACGAGTTCGGGCGTGGACTTCAACCGCGCTGGCACGCCGCTCATGGAGATCGTCTCGGAGCCCGACCTTTCGTCCGCGGACGAAGCGATCGCCTACTTGACGGCGCTCAAGGAGATTCTCGTCTACGCCGGCGTGAGCGACTGCAATCTGGAAGAGGGCAACATGCGCTCGGACGTGAACATCTCCATCCGTCCGGTCGGCGCGACGAAGCTCGGCACGAAAGTCGAGATCAAGAACATGAACACCTTCAAGGGGATTCATGCCGCGCTCGAGTACGAAGCCCGCCGCCAGCGCGAATGCATGGCGCACGCGATACCGATCATCCAGGAGACGCGCCGGTGGGACGGCGAAGCGCTGGAGACGGCGTCCATGCGCACAAAGGAGAACGCGCACGATTACCGCTATTTCCCTGAGCCCGATCTCGTGCCGGTCGAGCTTTCGGACGCGCAGATCGAGGCGTGGCGCGCGCTTTTGCCCGAGAAGCCCGAAGTGCGGCGCGCGCGCATGACGGCGGCGTACGGGCTGGCCGAATACGATGCGGAGGTGTTGTCGCAGAACAAGGCCAACGCCGACTTCTTCGAAGCCGCGGCGAAGGGGCTCGACGCCAAGACGGCGAAACTCCTCTGCAATCTTTTCATGGGCGACGTGATGGCCCTCATGAACACGACGGGCAAGGCCGTCGCGGAAAGCGCCCTCTCGCCGGAATCCTTGCGGAGCCTGGTCGTATTGTCCGCCAAGGGGACGATCAACGGTCCGACGGTGAAGGAACTTCTGCCCGAGCTCTTCGAGAAGGGCGGCGATCCCGAAGCCCTCGTGAAAGAGCGCGGACTGGGCGCGGTCAGCGATGTGGCGGCGCTGGAAGCGTTTGTCGACCAGGCGATCGCGGCGAACCCGAAGAGCGTGGCGGACTACAAGGCCGGGAAGAAGGCGGCCGCCGGATTCTTCGTGGGCCAGGTCATGAAACTGTCCAAGGGCAAGGCGGATCCGAAGCTTGTGGGCGGTCTTGTGGCGAAGAAGTTGGCGGCTCTATGAAACGGCTTTTTTCGGCGATGGGCGCACTCGTCTGCGCCCTGTGTCTTTCGGCGTGCGTCTCCGCCCGCATATTCCAGACGAACGTGTTCACCAACGAGGACGGCGAACAGGTGACGGTGCACTACGGTCGGCTGGACAAAGACCATACCACGACCTATCTGTGGCCGGTCACGGGCAAGGAAGTGACGCTGACGTCGCGCCTCATGGTGGAGGTCTCGCTTCCCGACGGAACGTCGTTCACGGCCTACCAGTGCATGAATGTCCTGCCCTCGGGGACAATGTACAAAACGGACAACGACAAGTGGATGTTCCACGCCAACGGCCTTTCCTGCACGGTCTACCGTCGCGTCGAGGTCGCCGGACGCACGGATTATCTGGAGGTCTACCGCGGCATAGTCTGCGAAAGTCCGCGAAAGGAGACGCGTTAGCATGGATACGAATCCGCTTGAGAATATCCGCGTGGTGCTCGTCGGCACGCTCTACACCGGGAATGTCGGTTCCGCCTGCCGCGCCATGGCCAACATGGGCATCCGGCATCTGCGCCTCGCCGCGCCCAACCTGCAGAATTCGTGGGAGGAAGGCGAGCGTCTGGCCGTTCACGCGACGGACGTCCTCAAGAATCGCGAGGAGTTCTCCACGTTCGAGGAGGCGGTCGCCGATTGCGTGGCGGTCGTGGGCACCACGGCGCGCGAAGGCCTCTACCGGCAGCACGTGCGCGCCCCGCGGGATTGCGCCGCGGATCTTCTTTCCCTCGCGGCGACAGGCCCCGTGGCACTCGTTTTCGGACGCGAGGACAAGGGGCTTCTGAACGAGGAAGTGGCGCAATGCACACACCTTATCCGCATTCCGGTGGACGAAGGATACACCTCCATCAATCTCGCGCAGGCCGTCCTTGTGACATGCTACGAGTTCTTTACGGCTTCCGGACGCTATGTGCCGCCACACGAGAAGGCGCCGCCTGCGCCGCAGGCGCAGAAGATGCAGCTCATGAAGAATTGGGCTGAAATGCTCGTGGAAATCGGTTTCATGGAGCCCGTCCAGACGGAGCACTTCATGCAGGGCTTCCATCGCGTCTTCTCGCGCGGCGTGTTCACGCGCGACGACGCGGCGCTTTTGCTGGGGGTCGCCCGCCAGGCGCGCTGGGCGGTCCGGCACGCCAAGGAGTTGCCCAATGGCTGACGAACTGACGCCGATGATGCGTCAGTATCTGGCCATTAAGCGCGAGATACCCGCCGGGGCCATACTCATGTTCCGGCTGGGCGATTTCTACGAAATGTTCGGCGAGGACGCCGTGCGCGCCTCGCCCGTATTGGGCGCGACGCTGACCCATCGCAACAACCTGCCCATGTGCGGCGTGCCGTACCACGCCATCAACGCGTATCTGGCGAAGCTGATCCGCGCGGGCCTGACGGCGGCGCTCTGCGACCAGGTCGAGGACCCCAAAACCGCCAAGGGGCTCGTGCGCCGCGAGATTACGCGCATCGTGACGCCCGGCACGGTGACGGAAGACGGGCTTCTGGACGAGACGGCCAACAACTACGTGGGCGCGACGAAAGGCCACGCCCTCGCGCTTCTGGATCTGGCGACGGGCGAGTTCCTCGTCGAGGAGTACGCGTCGGACGCGAAACTCCGCGAGGCGCTGGAAATCGTCCGCCCCGCCGAAATGCTGGCGCACGACGCGAACAACGAGTGGACGTTCTCCTACGACGCGGCGCTGGACTGCCTCACGCGGCACTTCAACGTGCTTTCGCTGGAAGGGTTCGGCCTCTCGGACAAGCCCGACGCGGTGGGCGCGGCCGGAGCCCTCCTCTATTATGTGGGGACGACGCTCCATCATGCGCTTGGCCACGTGCGGCGGCTCCGGTTGCGGAATGCCGCGGACGGGCTGGTCCTGGACGGCGGGACGATCCGCCACCTGCAGCTTCTGCCGGGAGGCGACGTCGCCAAGAACGCCTCGCTCCTCGGCGTCCTGGACGTGACGAAGACCCCCATGGGCGCGCGCACCCTCCGCAACTGGATCGCCCGCCCGCTCGCGCGCG
>DJRS01000179.1:0-2995 GCA_002440145.1 Verrucomicrobia bacterium UBA6354 | reverse complement strand
TGGAACGGCTCGTCCAGAAAGTGGACGCCGGACGCGCGAATCCGCGCGACATGCGGGCGCTTGCCGCCTCGCTCCGTCCGGTGGACGAGATTAAGGCGGCGGCCGCGGCGGTTCCCGACGCCCTGCTGGCGACGTGCGCGGCGCGTCTCTCCGGCCAGGCCGGACTCGTGGACCTCATAGACCGCGCCATCGTGGACGAGCCTCCGGTTCTGCTGACGGACGGTGGGTTCATCGCGCCCGGGTACAATGCCGAACTGGACGAAGTCCGCGCCCTGGCGGCGGAAGGCCACCAGTGGCTGGCCAACTACCAGGCGAGCGAGCAGGCGCGGACGGGCATCCCGAAACTCAAGGTGAAGCACGTCTCCACGTTCGGCTTTGTCATCGAGATTCCGAAAGGGTCGGTCGCCTTGGCCCCGGCGAACTACGAACGCCGGCAGACGCTGACGACGGGCGAACGCTACACGACGCCCGAGCTGAAGGAATACGAACGCAAGGTCCTCGGCGCGCAGGATCGCGCGATCGCCCTCGAGCAGACCCTTTACCGGGAGCTTCTCGCCTCGGCCGCGGCGAAAACCTCCGAGATCCAGACGACCGCCGCGGCGCTGGGCGAACTCGACGTCCTCCTCGCTTTCGCGGACCGTGCGCTCGCGGCCGGCTATGTGCGCCCGACGGTGGACGAGTCGGACGTCCTTTCCATCAAAGACGGACGCCATCCCATAATCGAACAGCTCCCCGACGCGGAACCGTTCGTCCCCAACTCGACGTTCCTGAACGGCACGACGGACCAGATCCATCTCATCACCGGACCGAACATGGCGGGCAAGTCGACCTACATCCGCCAAGTCGCGACGCTGGCCGTCATGGCGCATGTCGGCAGCTGGGTGCCGGCGGCGGAAATGCGCCTCGGGGTTCTGGACCGGGTCTTCACGCGCATCGGCGCCGGAGACGATCTGGCGCGCGGACGCTCGACCTTCCTCGTCGAAATGCAGGAAACCGCCAACATTCTGAACAACGCCACGCCCCGTTCGCTCGTCATACTGGACGAAATCGGGCGCGGCACTTCGACCTTCGACGGAATTTCCATCGCCTGGTCGGTGGCCGAGTACCTGCACGGCAAGGCGGAAGCGAAAGCCAAGACGCTCTTCGCGACCCACTACCACGAATTGACCGACCTCGCCGACCGTTTCGCCGGCATCAAGAACTACACCGTCAAGGTGAAAGAAGAGGGCAATCGCATCGTCTTCCTGCGCCGCATCGCGCCGGGCGTCGCCGAGAAGAGCTTCGGCATCCACGTGGGTGCGATGGCGGGCCTCCCGGCGGAAGTCGTGAAACGCGCGGCGGAGATCCTCGGCAATCTGGAGTCCAACGAAATCGATGTGGACGGCAAGGCGAAGGCGGCGCGCAAGGCGCGGCGCAAACTTTCGGAAATCCCGGGTCAAATGACCTTCTTCTAAGGAGATCGGCGGCATGTCATTCGAAGAGAATCTCAAGAAACTGGAATCCCTCGTCAAGCGGATGGAGTCCGGAGAGCTCAAGCTGGACGAAATGATGAAGGCTTTCGAGGAAGGGCGCGCGCTTGCGGACAGTTGCCGCAAGGAACTGGAAGCCGTCCGCCTGAAGATCGAGAAAGTCACGCGCGACGGCAAGACGGAGCCGTTCGATTTCTCCCCCGGAAACGTCTGAAAGGTCGCCTATGGGAAAATTCGTCTACGTCCAGGCGCAAGCCGACCATATCGCCTCGCTCGCCAAAGGCACCCCGCTCGCGGCGCTCGAAGAACTTGTCTGGAACGCCCTCGACGCGGACGCGCGCGAAGTGCGCATCGATCTCGTCCTCAACATGCTGCAGGGCATCGAGGCGATCCGCGTTTCGGACGACGGTACCGGCATAGACGTCCTCAAGGCGGACGCGACCTTCGGTTCTCTGGGCGGGAGCTGGAAGCGCGGCGCATCCCGAACGCCGCTTGCGCATCGCCGTTTGCACGGCCACCATGGGCGCGGCCGCTTCAAGGCTTTCGCCCTGGGGCAGGATGTCGAGTGGCGGACGACGGTGCGCGAAGGCGATGGGCTCCTGTCCTACAAAATTTGCGGCGAACTGTCCAATCCGGGCGTTTTCACGGTCGCGTCCGCGCCGTCCGGTCCGGCCACCGGAACGGAGGTCTACATCTCGAACGTCGCCGCCGCGAGCGCTTCGCTCCTGAGAACGGAAGAGACCGTCCAGACGCTGGCCGCGCATTTCGCGCTCTATCTGAAGAGCTACCCGGACGTGCGCATCTACTTCAACGGCCTTCCCGTCACGCCGCTGATCGTCCAGAAATCGGTGACGGACTATACGTTGGCGTTGCCGGATGGCGAAGGCGCGAAACTCGAGATTATAGAATGGCGCCGCCGCTTCTCGGGCGCCGGGCGCCTCGTCTTTTCGGGGCCGGACGGCTTTCGTCTCCATGAAGTCCCGGCGGGCGTGCGTCCCGGCGGCGTGAGCTTCACGGCTTACCTTGTCTCGGACCGTCTGGCCCGTTTGAATGCGGAAAACCGGCTTGTGATGGATGAGCTGGACCCTGAAGTCCGCAACTGCCTCGATGCCGCGCGCAAGACGCTGAAGGCACACTTCGCCGTTCGCAAGGAGTTGCATCGGGAAGAAGAGGCGCGCAAGTGGCAGCAGGAGGGAAGTTGTCCCTACCGTCCGGACGACACCTCGGAGCGGCGCCGGCGGTTCGACGCGGCGGCGCGCGACTTTGCCGCGCGTTTCGAGGATTTCGCCGCGTTCGCGCCCGCCGAACGCAAGATGCTTTTCGCGCTCCTCGATCGCGCTCTGCTGGCCGCGCCCGGCGAGACGCTCGATACCCTGCTGAAATAGGCCCGAAGAGCGAATCGCGCCGAGCTTCTCGCTTTCCCGCATTCCCCGCACGGTTGATGTCTCGCCCAGAGATGCGCAGAGACGGCGCTTTAGACCACAGAATGCGCGGAATCCGCCTTTGGCGTATGCGGAAGACAAGTC
>DJRS01000183.1 GCA_002440145.1 Verrucomicrobia bacterium UBA6354 | reverse complement strand
GCCCCCCATTCTCCACGATCTCCCGATCTCCACGGCTAAACTCGTTAGGCCCCCTCTCTACATATTCTACATACTCTACACGGTTAAATCCTCCCCCCTACCCCCCTAAATCCTGTCCATCCTGTAAATCCTGTCTAAAACCTCCGTTTCGTTGCGGGGTTTTGTCAGATACAACTGATAAAATTGTGGGACGGGTTGCTTTGGCGTTTATATCTGATAAAATAGAGTCTCCGTCAGATTTGCACGGGCGATAGGATTGGAGGTTCAACCATGAAAAACGGGACAAATAGTACGGACGCGGCGAGAGTCGGGGCTTTCCCGTTTTCGGTCCCGCTCCTCCCCCTGATTTTCTGCTGAAGAACGCGTTATAACGGTATTTGCTTTTGCAGAAAGGTTGCAAACCCGGATTTCGGCAAAGCATCGGGCGTATTGTTCGCAAACAGATTCCGCAATTTCTCTTTTGTCAGTACAAAGGGCATGTCGCCCTTATGATAGGGGACGACGAATTCCAATTCTTCCTCATTGGCTGCAACAAATTGCCTGAATTCCTTAAGATAGATCTCTCCAGACAGGGGCGTGCTGAAATGTTTTGAGGACTCCATGTGCGTACGCCAACGCGCAAGAAGATCCGCCGGATAGTGCATAAGCAGAAAATCCTCGAAATTGAAGTGTTGGAAACAAAACAGCGGCAGCTTGTCTTTGTTGTCCCGGTAAAGGTCGTTGTTGCCGTTCTCGTTCCGGAAGTAAATGTCGTAGTCTAACATGACCAAGGCATCATTCTTCTTGCCTTTGATGAACTTGCGGCAATATCTTCTGATTGTCTTGAAGTTGCCGCTTTCGACATTGTGGGCACTCAGGGCGAGAGGAATGTCGTTTTCGCTCAGGAATCTGCCGAGTTCCTGGACATAGGCGAACTCGGATGCGCCTTCGCAAATAACGAGATAATGTCGTCGCAGTCGCATGGCGGGATCTTGTCAAATGTAAGGGTAGGGAATCCCCGAGAATACGCCCTCGAGGTATTGTTTGCGGAAGTTTGAAACGTTGCGCGCACCCTCGAAATCGCAAATGCGCTTGCAGGTCGTGCCGCCTTTCAGCGTTTTGTTGACAATCGCGACTTCCGATATGCGCATGTGATGTTCGTCCAGCAATGTCGGATCATGCAGCGTGAAAATGATTTGTGCGTTGGACTGGTTGTAGCGCCTGGACTTGAACAGCCGAATGAGAGAGATAAGGACGAAGGGGTGGAGCGAGCGGTCCAATTCGTCTATAATGATGGTCTTCCCGTTCTCCAGCGCCCACAGCGCGATGCCCAGGAGTCCGGCGATCACCTTTGTTCCGTCCGATTCTTCCAACATGAATTTGAACGGGACCAGCTGTCCGTTTGTGTCTAAATGACGCGAGGTGAATTCGTCCACCAAAATCGTTTTTTCATCATCTTTGTAGATGCAGCCTTCGGCGGGGAGGAAATCTCCCCCCTCGCGCGGCAACTTGAAGTCGGCCTTGGGTAGATGCTGCCGCGAGAGGCTGATATTCTGGATGCCAAAATCAAACTTCTTCAGCAATACGACGATTTTTTCAATCGCTTTGTTCCGCTCTTCATCGGAGTCCGAACCCGCAAGCAGATCCACACCTTGGGAGAGGAAGAACTCGTTGCGGTTGAATATATGCAGGCGTTCCTGTATTTCCTTCCAGACATCGGACGCCAAGGGGAACAATCCTCCAAACGAGCGGACAAGGCACCAGAGAAACGGCCGCGTCATGTTTCCGTCGGCATTTGAGCATTCGACACGGACAGCCTCCTTCAGACGTTGTGCGGGATAGGCGGCGATGGCAACGGCGTCCACGTCTATTTCAGGCTCCGGGCCTCCGTTTTCAATGCGAAACAGAGTCTTGGGCGGTCTCTGCGCCGACGCGGACTGTTCGGACAGCGCTTCCAGGAGAATGCGGTTGGCATCATACACCATCTCATAGACGAGTCGGCGTTTTTTTATTTCCAAGGTAATCTTAAAGGTGCAGGAATTGTATTTCCTGTTGAGTTTGTTCGGCTTATAGAGGTTATTGGCTACGCCTTGCCGCAGAAGGGTGCAGAAGCACTGAAAAGCTTCGACCAGGTTGCTTTTCCCCGAGGCATTGGCCCCGTAGATCGCGAGGACGGGGGTGTAGCGATTGATTTTTGCGTCACCGGTTTCGAGAAAAGGTAGCGTCTCGGATTCTGAGGTGCGCGGGGGGGCTTTGCCCTCATTAAAGGTTAGGTCTATCCGTAGGTCTAGGATGGACTTGAAATTGCGAATCTCAAAGGAACGAATCATACTCGGCGTCTCGTATTGGTTTGAATGCGTCATATTATAGCATATTTTGCTTCAGATAAGCAATACAATTGATTATATTTCAGCATATTCGGCGAAAAGAGTACGATTTAGCCTAAGATGAGTGATGATTTATGATTATCCTGTGGTTTGATGTAACGGCTTGTCCCTGTAAAGCGGACCAAAAGGGGGATCGGTCGGGAAGAATGGGGAAGGGGGTAGATTTTAACACAGAGACACAGAGGCACGGAGGCACAGAGAATTGTGTTTTAGACAGGATTAACAGGATGGGGTGCTCCCCTCTCTACATATTCTACATACTCTACACGGTTAAAATCTCTTCCTCTTCTCTGTGTCTCTGTGTCTTCGTGCCTCTGTGTTAAAACTCTCTCCCCATTCTCCCCCATCTCCCGATCTCCACGGCCAATCCCCCTCTCCTTCCTGCCCATCCTGTCTGCCCCATCCCCTCTTTGCCGCCCCCACGGTAGGGGCCGCAGTCCCCTGCGGCCCGCGCCCGCCTTTTGACCCGTCAACCATAGATATGAGAACCATCGTCCTGAATCCCTCGTGCACGGACCTGGGCCTGCCGGAAGTCCGTGTCGGCCGCGCTTCCGCCTTCTATGCGCTCGTGCGCGGCGTCCCGGCCGCGTTCGACAACGTCCAGATGCACTTCTGCCGCCCCGGCGGCACGGCACCGTCGGTCGCCACGGGCGTGCGCGTGCCGGGCAACGACGTGCGCGTCTACGCCTCCCCCCTCCACTTCCCGGACGAAGGCCGGACGCGCTACCACATCACCGCCCGCGATGCGGAGGGCGCGTCCGTCTGGCTGGGCTCGGGAACGCTCCAGATCGAGCCGTCCGTCCTCAACGCCGACGGGCAAGACGCACCGCTCGTGCCCGAAGACACCTACATCCGCAACCCCAAGACCGGCCTTTACCACAAACTGCTCGCCGAAGCGAACGAAGACGGCGAAATCACGCTCTCGCTGGAACAGGAAGGGATAACGAAATGAAGAAACTCCTTGCGTTTTTCGCCGCCGCCTGCGCGGCCGGCATGCTCGGCGCCGCGCCCGCGCGGATGGCTTCCGAAGCCTGGGTCTTGCGCCAGATCGCCAAGGCGGGCATCCGCGCGCCCGCGGCGACCGTCGTGACGAACGCCGACAAGTCCGTCACGTTTTCCGCCTCCTCCGCCTACGTGCCCGGCGCGTATTCGGACGCCACGAACATAACGCGCATCTCCGTCTCCTTCCGCGTCGGCGTCGTTCCCCCCGCGTCCAACTCGACGCACCGCGTCGCCCGGCGCACCCGCGCCGCCGCCGCGCGCAGCGGCGCGGACCTGGATGAAAACGGGCATCTCACCGTCTGGCTCGACCGCGTCGTGTGGGAACATACGCGCTTCACCACCGCGGACGGCGAAACCTACGTGCGCGAGTACAAGGGCGGCACGATCGGCACGGACCTTGCCGAAATGCCCAATCCCTCCCACGAATGCGACGACGAATGCGCCTGCTACTGTTCGGGCCACCAGTGGGAATCCGTGGAGGATGTCGAACTGCCCGCGGACCTCGCCGAAATGTACGGCGACCGCTCAAGGGCGGATATGGACGCGCTCGGCAACTGGTTCGATGTCGGCGCGTGGGAAGGGAACGGCGCCGGATATGTCAAGAAGACGCCGAAGGGCACGTACCACTACATGGAGTGCACGCTGGGCGAGGATGGCGACGTAGACCCGCTCCTTTCGGCCATAACGCCCTCGTGGGAAGAACTGCAGGAGTCGGAAGCGTGGTCCGAAGCGATGGACGAGGCGCTCGTTTTCGTGAACTTCTGGCAGGAGAGATGCCGCAAAAACTGCCGGAAGGCGCTCTTCTGCGACAAGCACGACTTCGAGGGCGGCGCGTGCGCCATGCTCAACGAATACGAGCATCGCGCCTTTTGCGTCTGCAAGGAGCAGTCCAGGATCGAAGCGCACGAGAAGGACGCGTCCGGCGAAAAGGAGTACGTCTACGGCAAGGATGGCCACATCACAGGCTGGATTACGCGCGGCGTCTACTGCGTGCGGAACTGCGGCTGGTCGCGCTCGGGCGTGAACCACGTCTGCCGGCACGTCGACTGCTCCCCATGCTCCGGCGGCGACGGATGCGTCCTCCCCTGCCAGACCTGCGACGGCAAGCATCAGATCGCCCAGGCGACCAAGACCGAATGCCTCCACTGCGAATGCGACAACTGCAACGTCACGGAATATACGCTCTACGGCGAGCGTACGCGCGAGAACCACGCGGACTGGCACGACTGCGGACATCTCGCGGATGCGCAGTCGACGCGCTCCGGCGGCGACCACTGCTGCTGTGCGTGCGGCGACTGGTCGCACGAAAACGCCACGCCGCACGCGAAGAAGTCCAAGACCCCGTACCGCGAGAAAATCGCGCCTTCCGACGCCGAATGGCCCGAGCACGCCAACTTCCACTGGGTCGCCAACGAGACCGCGTGCGAATATTGCGGCGACAGGTCCGGCGACCTCGAAGCGCACGACATGTCCGAGGGGGGCGCGAGCGTCTCCTGCTCCTTCAAGGACGAAAACAGCCACGCCAAGATGACCGCGTGCGGCAAAAACTGCGGCTACAAGAAGGAATCGGACAGCGAGCCGCACGTGCGTTCCGGCGAAGCGCTCGCCTGGGAGAACGCCTCCGCCGAGGCTTGCCGCGGCTATTTCATGTGCGACGCCGAAAAGGGCTGCGGCCACATCTTCTGGAAAGACGAAGAGCACGTCCGCTCCACGGATCCCGAAGACAAATGCCGCTGCGCCCAGTGCAAGGACTTCCAGTTTCCACACGACTACGGGACGGACGCGTGCGGCAACCGCGTCTGCACGGCCTGCCAGACGGCCGACCCCGCCAAACCCGAAACCCACAAAGGCGCCGTCAACAACGGCGACGTCCACGCCTGCGCCTGCGGCAGGGAGTCGGAAGCCCACATTTGGGGCACCATGTACATAAAGAGCGAGGCCGCCGGCGCGATCGTGCTCGAAATGACCTGCGTCGCCTCCTCCTGGGGCGGCGGCGGCTGCGGCGCGAAATTGGAAAAGACCGTCTCCGGACTGCCCGCGACCTGCGACCCCGAAAACGGCATCCACGTGCCCGATCCGCTGGGCGTGCGTTGCGGTTGCGACTGCGGCGAATACGACGCCACGGCCCCCGCCGACGACTTCAAGCTCCATTTGTGGCCCGACGGCGACTGCCGCTGTCTCTGCCGCGCCATGCACAAGCCGAAGACGGGCGGGGCGTGCCCCAAGGTCTGCGCCGCCTGTCAGACCCATGCCGCGACGGAAGGCACGCTTCTCGACGCCTACGTCTTCGAAGACGCCGTCCCCGTCGTCGTCAAGATCACGCAGGCCAACGCCGCCGAATACCACGAATCCTTCGAACCGGCGAAAGCCACGCATTGCGGATGCCGGTGCGGCGCCGTCACGCCCGCCACGGACATCCCCGCCTTCCACTACAAGATGCCCAACTCCTGCCGGTGCTACGGGGACGGCACGGGCGGCAAGTGGCACTTCCGCCTGCCTGAGGCCGGATGCGAAAACGTCTGCCGCATAAAAGTGGACGGCGAATCGCACCGCGCCGCGCAGGCGGACGCCGAGGAAACCGCGACGCTCGTTCCCGCGACGGAGGATGACCACACGGCAATAGGCCGCGACGGCCTCGTTTGCGGATGCAAATGCGGCGAGTGGGGCGAAAACGGCAAGCCTATTTCCTCGACCTCCCCGCTCCACGCCTGGGGCGACCATTCCTGCGTCTGCCGGTGCGGCGCGCGGACGACGCGCCCGGCGTCCGACCCCGCCGAACTGCACGGCTATTCCGCGCAGGACTGCCTCTGCGACTGCAAGACCATGCACAAAACCCCCGGCGGAAGCGCCTACTGCCCCAACGTCTGCGCGGGCAAGTGCAACTACGTCTACAAGGCGCAGACGGGCGTCGCCGCCGGGCTGAAAGCCACGGAATCCGACCACACGAAAACCCTCTTTGACGAATGCGGATGCAAGTGCGGGAAGATAACCGCACCCGCCCCCGAAAGCCCCCTCCACAACCACGCAAGCGGCAAGTGCCTGTGCTGGTGCGGCAAGACGAAGAACCCCGAGCCTGGTCGCCACGAATATCTCGCGAACGCGTGCGTCTGCGTCTGCGGCGTCTACCACAAGGGCGCGCAGCAGAGCGGGTGCACGCGCATCTGCGCGACCTGCAAGCGGCTCGTGACGGACACGCTCGCCTCCGCGCCCGACGCGGACAAGACTTCGCACACCCGCGCGGCGAACGCCTGCGGATGCGCCTGCGGGGAATTCGGCGCGGGCGACTATCCGCCCGACATGTTCTGGGGCTTCCACGCCGGCCGCTATCCCGAGGTCGGGAAGGAGTGCCTGTGCTCCTGCGGCGCGGCCCACGTCGGATTCGACCCCTCCGAATGTCCGCAGGCCTGCCGCGTCTGCGGCTGGAATGCGAATCTCACGAAGGACGGCAAGACCATCCACACGTTCGACGAGGGAAGCTGCTCCTGCCGGTGCGGCCGCTGCAAGGAGCACGGCTTCGACGACGACAAGTGCGTGTGCTGGTGCAAGGAGACGTCGCGCCTGCACCGGATGGAGGAAGTCTCCCGCACGCTCAAATCGGAAACCACCTGCCAAATCTGCCACGGCACAATCCGCACGTACCATGTCACGGACAAGTGCGAACGCTGCGGCTACAAGACGGAACGCGACGAATCGACCCCGCACGGCGCGCACAATACCCACCCGCCACAAGCCTGCTACGGCGATTGCCCCTGCACGTCCTGCGGTTGCGACGCCTGCTACTACGGCTACGGTACGTGCGTGACCTGCGGCGAAGTCTGCGGCGAAGAGTCCGGCGGCACGACGGACGATCCCCCCGGCAAGATTCCGGCCGGACACGAGAACCTGTCGGCCGCGGACGTCGCCGCCCTGCTGACGAGCTGGAACGGGAAGGATCTGAAGGTGCTCGACGGCGACGATCCCGTCTACAACATCGAACCCAACGCGTTCAGGAACACCTTCGGCACGAAGAACGACATCCGCGCGCTCAACTTCAATTTCGTCACCAACGTCGGCGACGCCGCCTTCAAAGACGCGTTCGCCGGATGCACGAACCTGCAGTCGGTCTCCTTCACGAACCTCCGCGTCGTCTCCTCCGCCGCGTTCGAAAACGCCTTCAAGGGCGCACGCGTGGACTTGCGCCTGCCGAAACTGGCCGGAACGGCCATGACGGCGAGCTTTGACGACGAAACGAAGGGCTGCGGCTTCGCGGGCGCTGGGATCCGCCGCTTCCAGGCCGACGTCTTCGGGGGCTCCGGCGGCGGCCTCTTGATGGGCTGCACCGGCCTGGAGGAAGCCGTCTTCCCGAAACTCGGCACGGTCGGGCACTACATGTTCTACGGCTGCACGTCGCTGACGAACGTCGTCATCCCCAAGGCGGCACTCGTGCAGCGCGAGGCGTTCGCATACTGCACAAGCCTGAAAACGCTTGATTTCCCCGGTAAAACCATTGGCGATTATGCGCTGCATGGGTCGGGCATCGTGACCATCAATGCGCCAAACTTGTCCGAGCCTTCCCCGGGAATAGTCTTCAACTGGTATCACGGCGGCGGCGGCGGACCGTCGCGCGTCACCGTGAACTACGCGAACGGCTCGACGGTCTACGACCCCAACGTCTCGACCAACATCGCCCAGACGGCGACCGGACAATGAGCGCGCACTGCCCGCAGGACGGCGGCTTCGTTGGCGCGGCGGGGTGCACCCACCCCCGCCACGCCCATTCTCCCCTCGTCAAGAAGATACTGGCAACGAAACACCCGGAAAAGCTGGAGGCCTATTTGTCGCGCCGGGCCCTCAAAGAGGGTTTTTATGCGGACGATCCCGCGGGGGCTCGCATCGGCTTTGGCACACGGCTTCTCGACCATATTGAAAGCGTCGAACACCATCCGCACGATATAGACAGCCGGCTTAAACATCTGGAATTTGCCGTTGACGCCGTGCGCCGCCCGGATGCCGTCGAGCACGACCATCGTGCCATTCCGGGCCGTACCGCCTATGCCAAAGCCTTCAGGAATTTCGGAATGCTCGTCATCGCAGACACAGAAACGGGCACCGTCAAGCAGGCCTTTACTTTCGTGCCGAACCGAAAGGGACGGCTGAGATGAAGAAGGTTAGGAGCGCAGAGCCGTACTGCCTCCGCCACGGACATCGAGTACTGGCGTACGGACCATTTCCTCGCACGCTCCGTATTGTACCATATCCCGGCGTCCGCCGTCAAGTCCCCGTGTCCCCCGCGGGTTCTGCCGTGCGCGGCGCCGTCCGCCTACCCGCCGTTCGCCTACCCGAGCGTCTCGACGGCTTCGCGCGCCTGTGCGATTTGTTCATCCTCTATCGCTTCGAAAGAATAGCGGTCGGTCACGCATCCGCCGTTGGCGTGCCCCAACGCCGCACGCGCCGCGTCCAGCCCGAACCTCCGCCGTACCTCCGTGCCGAAGGCGTGCCGCAGTTGGTTCGGCGCCCAATTCTCCAGCCCGCCACGCCGGCACGCCGCGTGGATCGTGCTCCCGTACGCCTGCGTGTCCCAATGGTCCCGCGGCACGCGCTGCGCGTGCGCTTTCGCACGGCTGTACGCCTCGTCACGGCACGGATAGAACGGGCTTGTCCGCTTCGTCCGCTTCTCCTGCATCCACTCCCGCACCGCCTTTTGCGGGCTGAACGGATATTCCTCCTCGCCTTTGTGCCGCGCGAGTATCGCCCGTGCCTGCGGACCGATCAGCACGACGCGCGGATGGTTCCGCCATTCGTTCTTGTGGTGCTGGGGACGGTACACCCACGGCGTCTGGCTCGTGTCGATGTCCGACCAGCGCAAGTTGCAGATTTCGTCGGGACGCATCCCGGTCAGCCTGTGCACGCGCACCATGTCGGCGGTGTTCGGGAGCATGAACGCGAGCGTCTTTCCCACGAGCGCATCGTTGACGGCGAACACGGGGGCGGTCTCCCGTGCCGTCGAGCGGTTGCGTTTGAGGGGGCGCACCTGCGAGAGTTCCGCGGCCGTGGCCGCGCGGATGAGGCTCTCGTCCAGTGCCCACGGCACGAGCCTGTGGGTGATTATCCGCATGTAGCGGTTCACGGTCACGCGGGCAAGATCGCGGCGTATCATCGCGTCGCGCACGGCGAGCAGATCGCTGTGGATGAGTTCCGCCACCACCCGCGTCCCGAAAAGTTCGCGAAACTGCCGCACCGCACACGCACAGTTGTGCGCTTCCGAGCCGCCGCGGTAGTAAATGTCGGCATATTGCAGGAAGCGAATGCAGAGTTCGTCCACGGTTATGCTTGTGGTGGGGGCGACCTTGTATTGGCGGGTGGCATTCTCCCAAATGCGGTGCGCGGCTTCTATCGCCATTTCCTTTGGACGGTCGGCGCGCATGGCCCTGTCGGAGCCAGGCGCGCAAAGTGAATACTTCTTGCGCTTGGATTCGCCCGGCAGTTTGACGGACAGGAACCAGTAGCCGTTGTTCACATACACAGAGCCTCTTGGCTTGCGGCAGTCTCTTCTTTTCATTGCATTTTCCTTTGCAAATGTCGGCTCAAAGTGTCCTAAAGTGTCCTAGAAAGTCCTAAAGAGCACTTTTTCACCGACGGTTTTACGCAGGGAAAACGGCGAAAATCCCCAACAAATCCGCTATATTTCTCACATTCAACTGGTCGGACCGACGAGATTTGAACTCGTGACCTTTTGCACCCCAAGCAAACGCGCTACCAGGCTGCGCTACGGTCCGCCGCGGTTCATAAAAAGAACCAGATTCGATTTGGTAGCGGGGGCTGGATTTGAACCAACGACCTTCAGGTTATGAGCCTGACGAGCTACCAGGCTGCTCCACCCCGCAATCTGGTTTCCTGATTGGCGGGGCTGGCGGGAGTCGAACCCACAACCCTCAGATTCGTAGTCTGATGCTCTATCCAGTTGAGCTACAGCCCCAATCAAGGAACGGGGTATAGTATACTATTTCTGACGCCGGAATGCAAGGGGTTATTTTAAGTTTTCCGAAATTTGTTGTTTTTGTGCTTATTCTGCATATTTTACACGCCATTGGGGACGCGAATCGCGCACGAAAAGGCGAATCCGACGGGCAGGAGCCGCTTTTCAGGCGGGGTCGCCCTGCCCAATCGAGCCTTTCGCCGAGCTTTTATTCCTTCTGCGGCTCCGCGGCATTCGCATGGTGCGTAACGACACGCGCGGCGCGGCTGATCTCCTGTGCGATTTCCGTGCCCACGCCCGCCACGGAGGCGATTTCGGCAGGGTCGGCCCGCGCAATACCGTAAATAGACTTGAAATGGGACAGAAGCTTGACTTTCTTCGCCTCGCCTATGCCGGGGACTTCATCCAGGACCGACTCTCTTATCGCGCGTTCGCGCAGGTTGCGGTGATAGGTTATGGCAAATCGGTGCGCTTCATCCCTGAGACGCGTAATCACCATCAAAGCCTGGGAGTCGCGCGGCAGAAAAACATTGGGACGCCCGTCGTCCAGCACGACTTCCTCCTGCCGTTTGGCGAGGCCGACCGTGGGTATGTCGTGGATGCCGAGTTCGGCGAACACGGCGCGCGCCGCCCGCAGTTGGGTCAGTCCGCCGTCGCAGATGTACAGGTCGGCGCGTGGCGAGGCGGCCGTCAAAGTCGAATCCGGTCCATATCGCCGCCGCACGACTTCCGCCATTGCACGCGGGTCGTCCGCGCCGACAAATGACTTTATCCTGAAATGGCGGTAGTACCGGCGATCGGGCAACCCCTCGCGCGCCACGACGAGCGAGGCGACATTATAGGCGCCGAAGAGATTTGAGATATCCACGCATTCGATTATGCGGGGTGCCTTGGGAAGCCCCAGCGCCGCAGCCAGCTCTTCTATGCCGCGCACGGCGTCAGACTTGCGCATTTCGGGGGATTTCCGCACAAAATGCGCCTTTGTCATCTCTTTCAGCGAAAACAACGTGTCCCGCAGGCGCGCCGCCGTCTCATAGTCCCCTTTTCCCGCGGCTTGGCGCATGGCGGCCTCGACCTCGGACAGGACGGCCGGACGCTTGCCTTCCAAGAATGCGCACGCCTCCTCGAAACGCGCCCGGTAGTCCGCGGCGGAAATTTTTCCGAGGCAGGGTGCGGAACAATTGCGGATGACGTTCGACAGGCAGTGCGCGTGCGCGGCGGCATCCGGCACGAGCGCCGCGCAAGAACGGATGCCATAGCGTTTTTCGACAAAGTCCTTCGCCGCGCGCACGACGGGGCTGTCGGGGAAGGGGCCGAAGTAGCGGGCGCCATCGTCGCGGACAATGCGCACGCAGGCAAAACGCGGCCATTCGGCCGTCGGGTCTGCGCGCAAAGCCAGATAGCGCTTGTCGTCGCGCATGAGGATGTTGAAGCGCGGCTTGTATTTCTTGATGAGGGAGGCTTCGGTCAAAAGGGCTTCCGCATCATTTTTGACGGTCATGAACTCAAAGTCCCAGACCGTATCCACCATGGATCGCACCTTGGGCGGATGGCGCGCACCCGGACGAAAGTAGCTCGAAACGCGGCGACGCAGATTCTTCGCCTTGCCGACATAAATAATCGCGCCCCGGCGGTCTCGCATGAGATAACAGCCGGGGCGTGCCGGAACGGTCTTCAGCCGCTCTCGGACCAGATCTGTCATCAGACCTCGGCCACTTGCTTCGGCGGTTCGGCGTCCTTTTTCTCCGCCGCATCGGCTTCCAGCTTCTCGCCCTCCGCGAGACCTTTCTTGAATTCGCCTTTCGCCTTTCCGAGCGAACGCGCGAGTTCAGGTATCTTCTTCGCGCCGAAAAGGACGGCCGCGATAAGAACGACGATAAGAATCTGCCATAAACCTGGTCTCATAAGAATTCTCCTTTCTCTATGTTTACTTCCAATAGGATACCAAAAATCCGGCTTCTAGGCAAGTGCAAGTCCCGCGGTCTCGGGTCTGCCCAGCACGAGATTCATATTCTGGATGGCGGCGCCCGAGGCGCCCTTGCCGAGGTTGTCGAATCGCGCCACAAGCGCAAAGCGCTCCGCGCAACCCCAGACCGACACCTCCATGTCATCGCGGCCGCTGTAGGCGGCGGAAGACAGGAATCCTTCTTCCGACGCGTCTTCCCGGTAGTTGACAAGCGATGCGCCAGCGTAGGACTCCGCCAAACACGCTTTCGCCGTGGCAAAACCGCCTTCGACCTGGCGGGCGGCAAGCGGAACGACGACCTCCATGCCGCTAAAGCACGGCACGACGACGGGCGAGAAAACGGGCGGAGCGGAAAGACCGCACATTTTCATCATCTCGGGCAGGTGTTTATGCGTCTGGCCCAGCGCATAGAGGCGCCCTCCCTGGTGGAGAGGCGTCGCCGCCTGCCCGTAATCGGCGATCATCTTCTTTCCTCCGCCCGAGTAGCCCGTCAATGAAAACGCGGCGAGCGGCGTCTCCGGAGACAACAGCCCGGCTCGCACGAGAGGCGCCACAAGCGCGATGAACCCGCTCGCATGGCACCCGGGGTTCGCAATGCGCCTGGACTGCGCGATCTTCGCGCGCTGTCCGGCGAGTTCCGCAAAACCGTACGTCCACCCGTCCGCCGTGCGGTGCGCGGTCGAGGTGTCGATTATCACCGTATGCGGATTCGAGACAAGACCGGCCGCTTCGACCGCCGCCGCATCCGGCAAGCAGAGGAAAGCCACATCCGCGGCATTCAAGGCATCCCGGCGCGCGCCCGGATCCTTTCGCAGTTCCTCCGGCAAGGCGATCAGCTCGATATCCGGGCGCGCACCCAGCCGCTCGCGGATGCGCAGCCCCGTCGTTCCCGCGCTGCCGTCGATGAAGATCCTACTCGTCATCGCCCGTTCCGTCGTCCGCCGCGGCATCCTGCGGTTTCACCGTTTCCGGTTTTCCGTCGCCGGGGACGTTTTCCCGTGCGGCGCCTTTCGCAACGGCGGGAGGCCGCCCCTTTTCGGAGCGCGTCCGGGGCCTGTATCCGTAGCCGTACCCGTACCCTCCATATCTCTTGTACCCGTAACCATGGCGCAGATTCGCATTGAAGACAAGTTCGCTCGAGACCTCGACATCGTTGACGACCACGCCCAGGATATTCGCGCCCGATTCGGCGAGCGTGCGCACGCAATGCTGGATAGACTTGAAGTGCGTACGGTCGGGACAGCACATGACCAGGACGCCGTCCACCAGCGCGGCAAGCGAAACCACGTCTCCGACCAGCCCGAAAGGCGGTGCGTCCACGATAATATGGTCGTAGTTCGCGCGCGCCCAGGCAAAGAAATCGCGCATGACGCGCGAGCCGAAAATCGTGGCGGGCGACACGCCCTCCGGCGGCAGCGAACAGATGACATCGATGCCGGGATCCGGAATATGGTTCACCAGCTTCGAGAAATCGACCGTATCCTTCCCGGCGCGCTGCAAGACATGGGAGAAACTCTTGTCCTCCGCCAGTTCGACACCCCAGACGCGCGCCAGACGCGGACGCCGCAGGTCGAAATCGACATGCAAGACGCGCCGCCCGGCTTGCGCATACGACGTGGCAAGCGAAGTGGACGTAATCGTCTTGCCCTCGCCGGGTTGCGTGGATATAATGAGCAAACAGTGCGACATCGTCTCATAGCGCGGCGAGTCCAGCAAATTGCGCAGACCGGCCACCGCCTCCGAAAAACGGGAGAATTTGTCCGAAATCAACGTCCGCGCCACACGTTCGCGCGTGCGTTGGCGGACATGCGGCAGCACGGCCAACACCTTGAGGGCAAGGCGTCCTTCGATATCCGAAAGATTGACTATCGTATCCTCCAGATTGTCCACCACGAGAACAAAGAGAAAGCCGAGCGCGACAGACAGGACGATGCCCGCGCCGAAAATGATGTAGGGATTGGGCAACACGGGCTTCTCGGGCTCTTCCGCGACGCAGCCGACACGCACCATTTCATTGTTGGACTCCTGCTCAAGACGCGCCTTGTTCTCGTCCAGGATAAGTCCCGTCAAGACTTCTCCGGCGATCTCGAACTCGCTTTCCATCGTCGACAGCCCGCTCTCGGCGAAAACGATGCGCTGCTCCACCGAGGAAAGCTCGGCCCGCAATTCCTCCTGCTTCTTGTACAGACTCGCCAGCTGGTTGCGCGTCACGCGCAACGTGGCGATGCCCGTCTGAAGCGCACGTTCCGTGGCGTCCAGGAAGCGCTGCCTGGACATTTCCAGCTCTTTCTTCTTCGCCATCACTTCGGGATGGTTCTCCGTATACGAAAGCTGCAAAGCCGCATACGCCATGGACGCGTCCTGGAACGCCCGGTACTCTTCGGCGATCTCCTGCGCGCGCGGAACGCCCGAAGCGAGCGAACCGAAGTTCTCCGGAGCCTTTTGCACGTCGCGAAGCGTCTTCTCCCATTCCACAAGCTGCGTTTCGGCCGTCTCGAGCGCCAATATGTCGGCCGTCGTCTTCTGCAGACTTTGCTGGATCGTGTCGCGGCGCGAACGCAGGTTGTCTACCTTGTTGAGCGTACGGAACTCCAGCAACTGCTTGGAGAGTTTCTCTTTCTCGCGGCGCTTCTTCTCGACCTGCGCATGGATATTCGCCACGGCCTTGTCGCAACGCGCCCGGTTTTCCTCGTCCGTGAAAGCCTCGATCGCCTGCGCGTAGGCGTTGGCGAGGTCCGCCGCCAGTTTGGCCGAGGTCGAACGCACGCTGATCGAAATAATGCGCGAATTGCGCTGCAGTTCGAGCTTGGAGTCGACAAGAGCCTCCATGATCTCCTCGTCGGAGGTTGTGGAGGCCGGATTGTTCGTGCGGTAAGCCTGGATAATCATCGTCAGGATCTTCTTCGAACGCCAGTCCGACAGGCGCGTATTGAAGACTTCCGTGTAGTTGTCGCCCAACTCGGGCATGGCCTGGTCGAGCGGCGAATTGCCGCGGCGGTTGCGCCCGATATCCATCGAGAACTCGCTTTTCGCCTCGTAGATGGTGGGCGAAATGCGGTAGATGGCAAAGGATGCGATCAAGCCCAAAAGAAGAAAAACGAAGATGGTGAGCCACCGTTGGGAAAACACGCGCAACATGCGCGCCAGCGTTATCGTGCCGACGATGGAGCCGTCCTCGCCGTCTCCACCGGACATGCCGCCGTAATTTCCGTAGGGGGAGCGTCCGCCCGCATAATATCCGACGGTCTCGCCTCCATAGGCCGGCGTCTTCGACGACGCGTAATAGATGGGTTCGGACGGTTTTCCGTAGTAGAGAGGTTTGTCAGACATGAAGAACTCCTGGATCCTAAGCTTGTTTTTCCGGCGGGCGCTTCATTGCATGCGAGGGCAGCGGGAACGCCTTCCCCCCGACAGCCAGCAAGGCACACGCGAGAACGTCGACTTCCGGGCGCGCGAGCGACGCCGTCGCAAAAGCCTCCGCCCATACGAGAGCAACGGCAAAAACGCCGAGGACGGCCGGCAGCACCGTGATGCGTCCCTTCGCGAAGGATGCGCACAAACGGCGCACCCACGTGAAAAGCAAAAATGCGGGCGCCAACAACATGCACAATAGACCAAGCACGCCGGTCTCGGCAAGAATCTGCCACCAGCCGTTCAATGCCGTCGTCTGGTCGGCGGGCAGAACGGCCCAATCCGCCGGAGTCGCGCCGAATCTCAAATCAAGCGCAAACGATCCGGCGCCGGTCCCGAACCAGGGAGCCGATTTCCACGCCTCGCGCGCAAGGGCGTCAAGAATGCCGCGAATCTCAAGCCAGTTCTCCGGAAAGAAACCGTCGCGCGCGAACACGGCTCCCCGCGCAGTCAGCAGATCCCCGGAAGCCATCCCCACAATGGACAAAACCGGCACGAGAGACGCCAGCAGCAAAACGGACAGATATTTGAACACGTCATTCGCTTTCCGCACGATGGCCAGCCGGACAACGGCAAGCAAGATCAGCGCCACCGCCGCGAGGAGATAAAGAAACGCCACCTCGAGGGGCATAAAAAAAAGAAATCCCGCCGCGCAGGCGCCAAGCGCGAACGCATTCAGGAAGATTCTTCTTCGCATGCCCTCTTCGAATGCCAATTCCAAGGACACAAGTCCCGCCAGAAAAGAGAGCGCGAAACCCGTGCCGGCGTAGGAGGACGCCGTCCACGCGCAAAGCACCGCCCGTTCGGCGCCCAACGCACCCGACGACCATGCCGCCAGGTCGGCAAGCGCGGCAAGACCCGAGAACAACGCGACGCAATAGAGAAACGTCGCGCGCGCCGAACGGCCCAAAGCCTGCCGGACGCCCGTCACGGCGACCAAAAGAGCCAGCGCCCCGGCGGCCGGCAAAGAACCCTGTCCCGAGACGGAGCCAGGCAGAAACGGCACAAACGCCGTCGCCTGGCGCCAAACCGCCGCTTCCGCATCGTACTCCATGCCTACGCCGGTGTTCAGCCAACCCGTCGAGGCATACAGCACGACGGCGACAAGAGCCCAGAAAAGCGGGTCGCACGCGATGCCCTGCACGACGCGCGCACGCGCTTCATATGATTGTTCGCCCTTCAAACGCGTCGGCGAAAACAGAATCCAAAACGCCGCGAAGAGCGACAGTGCGAACAGAACGCCCGCACAGTCCGACGCCCCGAAAAACGGGAACAGGAAGAGCGGCGCCACCGCCACAAGGGCCAGGTGCGCCGCCAATCCGTATTTCGCCAGAAAATCCTGCACCGTCCGCTCAGTAGGTCAAACGCAGACCGATCGTGCCGCGGAAACGGTTGAAATCGTACGTGCTGTCGCCCGCGTAACCGCCGCGCGAAGTGTCGTACATCTGGTACTCGAGACGGCCGTAGACGTCCATGTACCGGTTGAGCGTGTACACAAGCCCGAAGCGCCCGCTGAGAATATCCTCGTCATAGTTGCCCATCGCGTCGTTGATGTAGGAATAGACGCGGCGCTCCTTGCGGTAGGCGACGTCCAATGTCGCGCGCAGACTGTTGCGGACGAGGCTCTTGGCAAGACCCCAGCTCAAGTTGTAAACCTTGACGGCCGAGCCCGCTTCGCTTTCGGACGGCTGGTAGTAGCTCGAACCGAGAGCCATCATGCTCCAGGTCTGCGAGATGTCCCACTTGGCGGAGAGCTCGTAGGTCCAGCCGTTGATCTCCTGCGCATCGCCGTAGTCGAAGCGCGACCAGCCCGCCAGAATACGATAGGAGATGCGTTCCGTGGCGCGCGTCGAGACACCCGCCATCAGCGAGTAGCCCGAGGAGTCGCTCTTCACGCGGTTGCCGTAGATATAACCCGAATTGTCCTGGTCGTACCACATGTAATTCGCGTTCACGATGAAATCCGTCCAGCGCGAGAGCATGTACCCGGCTTCGCCGCCGACCGTCAGACGCTTCCATCCATAGAGATTGCCGTACTTCCTCGTGTCATTCTCGTAATCCAGCAGGTAGTAGCCGACCGTCGGAGCCGCATGGAAACGCTCGGTGATGCGTCGCTCGAGCGTGCCGTCGAACGTCAACTGCTTGCGATCGCGACCGAGACCGCGTCCGCCCGAATAGGTCATGTCGTCGTCTTCCGCGACTTGCTGGAAGCTCTCCGATATGAGAAGCGACCAACCCTGTTCGTTGGGGAGCGAGTCGGCCCATTTGAAGTTCAAGCGCTCACCGTAAGAGGACGAATTCTGCTGATCCGGATACTTGTTGTACGCATGGTAGCTGTACCACGCGCCGCCGACGAGAGACCAGTTGTCATCCGCGTAGATGAAGTTCAGGCCAGGCTGCACTTCCCAGTTCGAGCCCGCGTCGGCCTTGCGGTAGGAGTCCGGATTCGAGTCGTACGTATACGACAGCGAGACGTACGGGTTGAGCGTCAGCTTCTGGCCGACCTTGATCCCGCGGGAACGTTCCAGGTCGCCGGCCTGCGCCGCGAGGGCGCCCGCCAACACGAAAGACGTTGCAATAAGTAGATTCTTCATTTCTGTATCCTGTTCGGTGTATTTGTTAAAGGACCTGGTTCTGGTAGCCGCGCGGCTCCTGCAACTTGCCCGGATCACGCGAATACGTGCCGTCGGGTTCCCGCTCGATGCCGTCGTTCGGACCGACCCAGCGCGGCACACGGTTGATCCCCGAAGTCGTCAGTCCGTCCGATGCGCCGTTCAGACCGAACGCCCCGCCGCCGAATATCGCGGGATTGTTGATCCGTCCAGGCTGGACGTCCTTGGAAACAGGCGCGGCGAGCTCTGCCAGCAGGCTCACGCGACCGGCATTCGGACCCACGTTGAGGATGTCGACGGAAACAGGGGACACGACCGCCTCGACCGTGCCCAGCAACGGCGAGTAATCCTTGGGCTGATCCTTGCCCAACGCCGCCGGAATCCACTCCGTCTTCGCCGTCTGGCGCGCCGCGGCATTCGCGAGCCCGTCCACGAGCGTATCCGGGAGATTCGCCGGGGAGCCCTTGGAAGCGCGCACGAACATGAGGATCGCGAAGGTGTTGCGCGCATCCGCATCGCTCTCGCCTGCCGTGCGCTTCTCGATCTTGGCCATATTGGTCTTGGCGATCTTTTCAAACTGCGCATCCGTCAAACCCGAACCCGCCGAACGGCTGAAAAGTTCCTGCGCGAAGCGCTCGTTGATGACGGTCAGGGCTTCCGGCGAGACGGTCGCGAAGGTTTCCGCCAGCATGTCGGAGAGATTGCCCTTCTTCGCATTCGTCAACGCGGCTTTGTTCGCGGCGTAAAACTTGGCCGTGCGCTCGCTGTCCGATCCGGGCATCTTGCCGATCGCCTCGTTGACCTGCCGCAGAAAAGCCACCTGGTCGGCCGCATTCAACGCCGCGGTCGTCTCGGCCATGACCTTCGCATCGTTTACCGCCGCACCGATCTTGGCGCGCGCCTCAACCAGCGTCAATGCCTGCACCTGCACGAGCACCAAGCTCGAAAGCATCAACACGCCCATCTTTATTCTATTCATGATACTGCTTTCCTTATTATTTGTTTTTCGTTGCCTTTTCAGTTGCTTGCCCTGTTTGGCCACAAACCTTCTTTTTCACCAGCGTATCTCATGGCAATAGACAATGTCGCCCGGCTTGAGCACCAGGTCCTTGTCGATACGGCCCTTCTCGCCGATTTCCACCAGATTCACCATCGTGCGCGTCTGCGTACCGTCCTTCTCGCAGCGTGTCACCCGGATGCGCTCCCTGTCCGCGAACGGCTTGAGCCCGCCGGCCGCCTGGATGGCCTTCGTCACCGAAAGATCCATCGTCGGAGGCATGTTCACAGGTCCCGGATTCATGACCTCGCCCAGAACATTGACCGTGCCGTACGGGCTGACGCCCAGCCGCATGTCAAACGGCGCGAACTGGACCGAAACCTGCGGCTGGCGGATATACTCCTGATAGGCTTTCGTGACTTTCTTCTTGAACGCCTCAAGCGTCAGGCCGTCGCACACGACGGGAGCCTGCAACAGATACGGCAAGGTCACCTGTCCATTCTGATCGACCTGCGCCTCCATTACTATAGGCTTGTCTTGCCCGATGGCCGCCACTTGAACAACAAGACCCACGCCCGGACGAATACGCGGTCCATCCCACCATTGCGCGACTGCAGAGGTATCGATAGGCTCTTCCTCTTCGAAGAGTCGCGAAATCGTACTGCACCCGCACCCGAATAGGCACGCGCTCAGGGCCAGCAGCCTCATTAGTCTATAGTACACCGTCATTTCACCGCATATTATACCCTTTCTGCGTGTGGTTTGTCAATGCCCCTTGTTTGACTGGAGTCTCCCCGGAATTTTCATGTGTCGCGGTTCGCCCCGAGAATGGCACCACGGTGCGCTTCCCGGGCACATTTCCGCGACCCACGCCACGCAGCAGGGGAGGGCTAACGGGTTTAACACAGAGGCACGAAGGCACAGGGACACTGAGAAATGCATTTTAGACAGGATTTACAGGATTATTGTGCTGGCCAGGGTAA
>DJRS01000080.1 GCA_002440145.1 Verrucomicrobia bacterium UBA6354 | reverse complement strand
CCGAATGCGCGGCGGCGGCATAGGAAAACAGGAAAATGAATGTCAAAGCCAACCGGACTTCGACAACCACGAAAGGAAAACTCAAATGAGAACGTTCGGATTACTGCCAAGAGCCCTCGGAAAAATTTTCAGCAAGGCGTCTCACCGCGCTTCCATTTCACCACCCTTTTGCGAAAGTTGTTCCAAACAACAAAGTCGGTTGTTCCGAACAACCCGTACAGTTGTTCGGAACAAGTCGTCCAGTTATTCCGAACAAGCCTCCGAATCGCTCGGAACATATCATCCAGTTGCTCGGAACAACAAGGTTGGTTGTTCGGAACAGGCGGTGTGGTCCGCTCGCCAATCCGCCGCGTCTGCAAGAGACTACGGACGGCGGACAATCTCGTAAAGATAGGAGGCCGTCCCCGGATCGCGGGCCACGTCTGCGACAAAGGAAAGCTTCCCATCTTGATAGGTTGCCGGAACCTCATTCCGCCGCGAGCCGTCCGCATCAAGAACATAAACCGTAAACGCGCCGCTCTCCAAGGCGAGCGAAACAGCCGCCCGTCCGCGCCGCATGAGGTGCGGCAGTCCGCCCCAGTCGAGCAGAACGCGCATCGACGCATCGGCGAAGCGCGCCCCCGTGTTCTGGACGTCCGTCAGGTGCGTGACGAGGATGCGGTCGGACTGCGCAAGCGGCTTGCGGTCCAGCGAACTGGCCCAGACGGTGGCCGGGGACACGTGCGGGCCGATGTCCGCCGTGAACACCCCCGCCCTTATCACGCCGCTACGGACGAACCCGCCCGCCGTATGCGGCGTATCCAGGAACATCGTCCCGGCGCGTCCGTCGATCCGCAACGCCTCCGCATCGCCCGCCGCGAGATCGCCGCGGAGGAAGAGGCACATGGAGGCGCGCTCGCCCGCCAGCGAAAGCGGATCCCCCGACATGTCGAAATACCCGACCGCCTGTCCGCAGGGATTCCGCACGCCCTCGGCGGAATGGCTCCACGCGAACCGCCAGAGCCCGTCCCAGTTTTCGCGCGCGGCCCAGGCCCCGGTTGCAATGCCGCCGACACCGCGGTAGTTTCCCGGCGCGGAGAAATTCCATTCAGTGATCGTGAACGGTCTGCCTGGAATCGCGCACTTTCCCGCCCAGTTCGCACCCTGCGGCGAATGGGGCGAGAAAGGAATCTCGTTCTTGCAGTCGCTCGGCAACCGCCAGCCCTGCTCCAGAAAGCGCGGATGATCCACGTAGAAATGCATATCCACGTAATCAAAAGCGTCGCGGCAGGGCTTCCAGGACGGGCTGCAGCTCCAACCGTTCAAGTCTGTGAAGAGCTGGCGCGCACCGACTTCCTCCCGCAGGAATTTGGTCAGCCGCGCATAAAACCGGTTCTCCAATTCGACATAGGCGGCACGACCCGCATCGTCGAGATTGGCACGGAAGTTGTCGGGACAGTTTTCGTTGACAAGCGAAATCCACGCGACACCCGGTTCGTCCGCCCAACTCCGGCCCGTGAATTCGTTCGTATGCGACAACCAGTTCTTCGCAAAGGCGCACAGGTTCGAGTACGCCGCCTCGTTTTCGCGCACCAGCATCTTGTAGTCGCGAACGGGAATCATGCCGGGCTTCTCCTCGCCAATCTCCTTCCACGGCACGGGACGCGAAACATAGAGGTCGGTCGTGATGTAGATGCCGTGCTTGATGAACGCCGCCGCGAGTGCGTCGAGTTCGCGCATCCGCTGGGGATTGATCGTCGTCGAGTCCTTCATCTTTTCGACGAGCATTCCGTCGTGGTGGTGAAGCCGAATCGCGTTGTAGCCACGCCGCGCCATCTCCCCGGCAAAGCGATCTGCCGTCTCCGGCGTCTGGAAGTAGTTCGCGCCGAAGCAGAGGTTCACGCCGTAGAACCGGCGCGGCACGCCCGGCCTGTCCGCGAACTCGAAGTGTCCGTCCCTGACGACCACGCGGCCGTACTTGCCCGCCGGCGCGTCCAGTCCGCTAATCTCCGAAAAGTCGAGCGCGCTTCCCTTCACGATGCCGCGCTTGACGGAAAACGGCAGCCACATTCCGTCCGCCTTCACGACGAACGGCTTCGCAATTTCAAGTTCCAGCGGCGCGCAGCACGAGATCGTCATCTCCCATTCAACGGGTTTCCCCGGCGCAAGGTCGCGGTCTGCGGCGACAAGGCGCAGTTCGACACCCCCGTCAAACTTGTGGTTGTCCTGGAACATGACGGCGAGCGGCGACTTGAACGCAAGGTTCACCTGCAGCCGTCCGGCCTTGTCCTTGAGCGCCAGGCTCCGCGCGTTCTTCTTCCATCCGAAGTGAAAGTTCGACCCCGGCGACGGGAACGGTCTCTCCTCGCCGTCAAGCACGTACGAGCCGCCGTTCCAGATTCCTACGGGCAGATTTCCCGTCCCGATGAAAAGCTGTTCAACGCGCACCGGCTTTTCAACCGCCAGCCGCCAACGGGCCGAGACGGCGCCGTTCGTCATGGTGGAGAATGTGGCCGTTCCGTCCGCCCGCGCGCCGTCAAACTGGAATCCGAACGGCACCGCACCATTCTTCACCTCGCCGCCGAAGCCCGCCGTCTCCCGCCACCCCGGCAGAAAGGAACGGGGAACAAGTTCTATGCCCGGGGTCTCCAGGACGATCTTTCCGGCCATTCCCGTACGGGCGACACCGCCGCGCCCGGCGAGGGGGGTACCGGCCAACACAAGCGCGACCAGCCCTGCGATCAATCTTCCGTTCATCTTATTTTCTTCCTTTCCGTGGAACGAGTCCAACCCGCCGCAACCGTTCGCCGAGGTCGTAGCCGTCAAGGTGCGACTTGAACGGCGGCAGTTTCGCCTGGAGCCTTGAAGTCCGCAACGCCGTCTGCCGGTCGGGGTGCTTCGCCCAGATCGCCTGCAGGGCCGTGAGGGCGTAGGCGAGGGCCTGGAAGCGGCACATCGTGTCGCCGCCGCCGAACGACCCCGCATCGGCAAGCCCCGCCGTAAAGGTCCGCGCCCCGTCCGCGACAATCTCCACCAGGACCGGGACGCTCTCCACGTCGGCGAAGCGTCCGAGCATGTCGATCGCCTTGATGCGGTTCGGGAACGCCCCCGCCACCACGGGGTCGGCCGGTCCGCCGGGATGGGCGACAAGGTCGCGCAGGACGGGTACGGCGCGGGCATCGTCCATCAGCGCGAGCGCCAACGCGAAGTTCCCGTCGTGCCGCGGCGTTTTGCCGAGCGCGGCGAAAAGCTTCTCCGCCAGGGCGGTCTTCGACGCCTCCGGGCCGCGGACGCCGCGCTCCCACGCCGTCCAGAGCGCGTAGGCGGCCCGCTCTGCGGCGCTCCCCGTCGCCTCGCCCCGCGGTCCCTGCCACCACTCCGCCGTCCGGGTGACGTCCGTGCGAAGCGCCGCGACGACCTCCTCGTCCGTCAGCGGCCCGAACTTCTTGCCGTGGATGGTGTTCACGCGCGTATCCCGCGCCGGCTTCAGGCAACCCGTCTCCTCGAGAAGCGGCTTCAGTTCCGCATACGGCACGTCCTTCGCGGCGCATTTCAGCCGCAGCATCAGAAAGGCGGCCAGCGCGGCGGCGACACCCGTCTTGCGCATCTCGGGCTGCATCCGCAGACTGCCGCCCAGGTCGTGCGCCACGCCGAAATGCTTCGACGGCACGAGCAGGTTCTCCATCCCCTTCGCGACGATCGTCCCGTAGGGGACGGACGACGGATAGTAGAACATCGGCAGTCCGCAGTGCACCTTCCAGTTCCGGATCTCCTTCGACTCGAAGACGTGATCCTCGTAGTAGACGGGCAGATCCTCTGGCTCGCAGGCGAAGAACAGCGGATTTGGGAACACTTTCCCCGCGATCGCGTCCGCCATCGACGCGATCTCCTCCGTCTCGACGCGCACTTCCTCGCGCGCCCCGATCACGGCGGACGGGCGGAGCATCCGCCCCTGCGCCTTCTGCGACAGCCAGAACCCGTGCCGGCTTCTCGCGAGTTTCGTCGCCGTCGCCGAGTAGTCTTCCGCCGAACGCGAGAGGTCATCGGGGAAGTTCCGGTAGATCGGGCGCGGAGTCTGCTTGCCGTCGTCCAGCCAGACTTCCGCGCGCGCACACGGGGCCATCACGCCGTCGAACGCCCGACCCTTCCGGAGTCCACACCCGCACATCCGCGCCACGGTCGCATTCCCCGTCGCGTCAATCACGACCGCCGCGGCGACGTCGCGCACGATTCCGTTCGCGAGCGTCCGGACGCCGACGATCCGCCGCCCCTCTGTCCACACGCCGGCGATCACGGTTCCGTAGGCGACATCCGCCGCGGACGCTGCCTGCTCGCAGTCGCGCAGCCGCCGGTTCAGCCCGCCGCCGAAGCAGATGCCGCCGATCGTCGAGAGTCCGCCCATGCCGTTCTGCCTCTCAATGCCGAACGTCTTCAGCTTCCTGGCGATGCAGTGCATCAGGGCTTCGGCCCCCGCCGTACCGAGCCCGGCCACGACGACATCGTACGACGCGGCGAATCCGGGGGCCTTCCCGGCCCGCCGGACCGTCGCCTTCCCGTTGACCGTCAGACGGATTTCCATGCAAAGCCCTCCTCGAATGCGTTGACGAGCGTCGGAAACTGGGCGGACGGAACCCAGACGCAGCCGTCCTTCCGGCGGCGCACGATACGCCCCTTCGCGTAGAGGCATTTCAGGGCGTTCACCTCGGTCAGCAGTTCCTCCGGCTTCCGGTCCGTCGCCTCCCACGCCTTGTAGAGCGCGAGCCGCGCCGTGTGCCAGTCTGCCCCGGCGGGCAGATCCGCGGTGAAGTAACCGCCCGGCCCTATGCCGCCGAAGCGCTTGCCAACGATGGCATCCGCGCCGGCGTTTCGGAAGCCGGCATCCGTCGTATCAATCACCTTCCCGACGGTGAATTCGGAAAACCCGTCCGCCGCGCCGCCATAAATCTTCACGCGATACCCGCGGGACGACTTCTCGAGCGCGGCGAGTTCGGCGTTCAGGAACGCCTTGCCGCCGTGATCGGCAAAGAAGACGCTCATGAAATCGGCGAGAGGCGGCAGTTCCAACTTGCCTTCCGCAAGAATGCCACACTTCTCAAGTCCAGCCAGAAGTTCGCGTCCGAGGGTCGTCTTCGGTTCGCCGGGTTCAAGCGGACCGCACGTGCAGGCGAAGTCCGCCGCGAGATGGATGCCGCGCTCCAATACGAGCGTCTCGCCCGGATGGGCGAGCGCATAGCCGAGCGCGAACGCGCCGCCGCCCAGGACTAGCGTCTTGGGGCGGCCGTCCCGCGCGAGCGCCGACGCGAAGGACGGCGCGTCGAACAGCATCGCCACGCCGCCAGCAAGCGACAGTTTCAGAAACTCCCGTCGTTCCATATTCCTGCTCCGTTTTCAATTTCGTCCCTATTATACCTTATTTGCGGTTCTCCCGTCCACCGTCCGCCGGGTGGACGCCGCCGGTTCAGCGGAAGATAACGGCAAAGCCCGCCTGGTCGAGCGTCTCGAACGCCTCCGGCTTGAGCGCTTCGTTCGTGAAGCGGATTTCGTCCATCCAGCCTTCGAAGCCCGCCGAGCACGCGAGGCGCGAGAAATAATAACTGCCCCGAAGGTTGTCGAGAAGCCCCGTTTCGCCGACCGTCTGCGTCAGCACGGACTGATAGTCCACGTAGAGCGTAAAGATGCGCGAGGGCCGATCATACGAAAGCGCGACATGGTGCCACTTGCGGTCGCCGAGGCAATTCGCGTCCGTTTCAACCTTCTTCTCCGAGTCCGCCGTGTAGGTTCCGTTTTCCGCGACTTCCGTCCACGAAAGGCGCAACTTGCTCCCGTCCGAAGCCTTCGTCCGCGTCAGCATCCAGCAGTACCGCGGATAGTCCTGCCCCGAAGTCTTGAATTCATCCGTCGCCGACTTGCCGAATAGCAGCGCGCCGTTCCCGTCGCCCATCGTCTGGTCGTATTCCGCGCGGACGAACGCTTCCATCGTCCAGCTCGGCGGACTCTGGCGGACGTCCGAAGCCCCCGCCACGCACAGGGCCGTGCCCGCGAACTGACGGTTTCCCGTTCCCTCCACAAGGCTCGAATAGCCGAGGAAATGGCAGCCGGCCAGATTCGTCCACATCTTCTTCCCGCCCCAGCGGACGCGGCGGTTCGTGCGGCTTTTCGCCACGTCGTACTGCGGGAAGGCTTCCGGGTGGAGCCCGTAGTCGATCCGGACCGACGGCGACAGGCCGGCGCCGGAATAAACCGCGAGATCCTTCACATCGCCCTTTGACGTGCCGATCTTCTCGCCGTCCTGAACCGGCTCCTTGTTGAACCCGATTGCAAAGACCGCCTTACCCTTCTCGTCCACGACCTCAAAGTCCTCGACGGCGAGAGCCCCCGACGAGACGCGCAGAGCCGCGAGCGAGGCGTTGATCGGTTCGACATCCGTCTTTTCAGCGCCTTTCGCATCTTTGTAGCCCGTGCCAAGGCGGAACTTGAGCCCCGTGTCCGCCGACCCAGTGTTGGCGTAGGGGATCGGGCTGCCGATGATGCCGTAGTCCACATAGAAGGAGAGCGTCCCCGTCCGCGCCGCGCCGTCCGTTTCGCGGTAGACGACGGCCAGGTGGTGCCACTTCCCATCGCTGATGTCGCCCGTCGAGTTGTAGGCTTTCCAGGCAACCGTCGCCGCCTCGCTCGTGCGGCCATACACCTCGAACGCAAACCCCTGCGCATGGCCCGCCGCGTCGCCGGAGTCGATGACCTTGTTCGGCGCAATCATCTTGAATCCGCCCACGTCCTTCAGGGCTTCGAGATAAAGGACGGTCTTGCTGATCTGATCGTATTTCCCGTCGCCCTCCATCCAGTACCGGTAGGTCTCGTCCATCTTCACGAAGAGTTCAATCGTGAAACTCCCCTTGCCAACAAGTTCATCCGCAATACCACCGATGTCGATGAGTCCGCTCTGGCGGTTCGCGCGATCGGGATAGCGGAACGCCACGGACTGCGGCGCGGCGCTCAGTTCCGTCGCATCACGGCTGGAAACGATGAGGCGGCCCGGCGAATCGGAGGCGAACGTCGGAAGGGAGCCGCCATTTTTCGACGTCCCCGCCGTGCCCGTGAACTTCTCGTTTGAACTCTTCACCTCAGAGACGGACGCGCCCGGTGCACCGTCCCTGAAATCCCAGAATCCGAGCGTGTCGGCGGAAAGGTTCGCCGCGCACAGGGACGCTCCAGCAAAGATCGCGAACGCCGTTGATTGCATCCTCATTTTCTTCATTGATTAGTTCCTTCTTGTGAGTAAAAGAATCCCGTTTTCCCACGATTCGTCATCCCGATCCGTGAGAATGTCATCGACATAAAGCACCCTTCCGCGACCCCGCCTGGAATCGCGTCCACAGCGGCCTCTAAACGGCCTCCTGTCGCCTCGTCAACTACTAGGGGGGGGGGGGTATTAAAACCGAGGGAACGCGACAGAACGCATTCTCGTGCGTCCTGCGCCGCCGCGGCAAAGCCATCCATCAGACGGATTCCTTTCCGCCAAATATTCAGCACCTTCATCAAGCGCATCATCTTCCATCGGTTTCGGATGCCCAGATTATATCATAATCCTTCGCACCCTGTCAACGGGGATCTCGAAAAGTGTATCATGTCGTG
>DJRS01000124.1 GCA_002440145.1 Verrucomicrobia bacterium UBA6354 | reverse complement strand
TCGTTGATGAGCTTGTCGAGCGCGTAATAGGCGGGCTTCGGCTCGACTTCGCGCGTCATGATGCCCGACCATTTCGGCTCGCCCGGCGCGCCGCATTCGTCCACCGTGTTCCACATGGTGATGGCGGCCATTTTCTCGATGGAGAACCACAGACGGTACAGATTGTAGAGCGCCACGGCCTGGATCATGCGGCCTTTCGCGTCGTCACCCGGCGAGGTCACGGTGATTTCGCTGAGATGGATCGGGCGGCCCATCGCCCCGAGACGCCCCATCACCTCGCGGACTTGCGCCGGGGTCTGGATCTCCTTCCCTTCGGCGATGCCCAGCGTCTGCTTGTAGTCGAAGAGGTGCATCTGGGATCCGACCATGTCGATCTTCGCGCCGCGTCCGATCATGTCCGCGACCTGCCGTCCGTAGGCGTTGTTGTACCCGTACTGATAGTCGTTGATGCAGAGTTTCACGCTCTTCGGGAACGCCTTCTCCGCGCACTTGAAGGAGAAGAACGCATAGTCGCCGGGCATCGGCCCGTAGTGGCTCTTCGTAATCTTGTCGCCAGGGATGAGCCGTCCCATGCCGTAGTCCGTCGCGGACTCGTTGCACACGTCCCAGCTCTGCAGGCGGTCGCCGTAGTGTTCGCCGATCGTGCGGAAGCGCCGCGCCCAGTCTTCGTTCAGCGACTTGACGAAGTTCGGTGCTTTCGCCTCCAGCTCCTTGACGCTCATCTTTTCCAGTTCGGCGAATTTGGCGTCATCGTGCGCATACCGCGAACCGCTCGCGCCGCCCGCCGTCTTGAACTTGACCTCCTTGAGGAAGCCCTTCATGAACGGAAGCTCCGCCTCGCCCTTGGCATAGTACCACAGCGGCGTCTGCCAGTGGTCGCTGCCCCAACCGAGGACATGCCCGTGCCGGCGCACGCCCTTCTTCTCGCAGAACTCCACGCACGGATCGCTCGCCGGACGCCGCCAACGCCAATCCGCCCAAGGTTCGGATTTGCCGTTCCAGTAGGCGGCCGTATCCTCGTATTCCGCGGCAAAACGCATTTTCCCTTCGACCGGCTCGAACGGACGCCAGTAGAAGGCTATCGTCGCCTGGTTGAAGAGCCCGCCTTTCCCGAACATCGCCTTGTGCCGCGCATTGCGCTCGTCCGACCCCAGCTGGTTGAAGTTGAAGAGATGCGCACCGAAGCCAAAGGCATGGTCGAGCTGCTCGACTTTCACGACAGTCCCTGCCGGCGCGGCGATTTCGACAACGGCGTCCGCCTTGCGGTTACGTTCGATATCCGCGTCGATCCGCGCCTGCTCGGCCGGATTCCAGATCTGCCAGTATTTCTCGGACATGGCGGATTTGTCGATCTCGAATGCCTCGGTCGACAACGCCGCGAACGCGGCGAGTCCGGCTGCCCAATACGTTTTTGTCCCACTCATGCGGTCATCCTTTCTCTTTCGGGACGCCTGTCCCGTTCTTCGCCTAATATGATACCATATTTTAATTTGCTTTTGGCGCAAGAGTTTTTAGATTCAATTCGCAATTTTGGGTGTTCGGCGGGCGGAATATGTGCGCGGCGCCTGCGTCATGGGGGCAAGGAAAGGAGTCGGGAAAGGCTGTTTTCGCACGCGCCGGGGCCTTTTGCCGCCCATCGGAGTCTGCCCGGCGGCGGGGTCGTTCTCCGCGTCCGCGGCGGCAGACTGCCGCGTGGCGCCGCGAACGGACGGGATTCTCGTGCCCGCGAGAAAGAATTCCAAGCGGCACGAGAAGGAAGCGTCTGCAGACGCGAAAAGACAAAATAGTTTGCGTTTTAGATTGAAATAAACTACAAAACGCCGAGATATCGCCTAAAAACTAGGAACGTCCCCGTCTACTGTCCCCGTTTCTCCGCCGGCGCGACGGTGCGTACGAAGCCACCTCCAGGCGGAAAGTTTCATTCTTGTCCGTTTGCTTCCGTGTGATGACCGGATGGGGCGGACGCGTCTCGTGGGCACGCCGTATCCAAGAGAACGCGTTCCCAGTACCAAGAGACCGCGGTCTCTTGAAGTTTTGTTGCCCATCCGACGCAGATGGGGTAGCCTATCCCCTGCAGTCCATCCTTCGGATCGGCCGCCAGCCGCGGGGGATGGCCTTATAATGGCGAACGTGTCGATTTGCACGTCGCCCGGCGGAACCCGACTTGCGCGTATGCGTTCGCCGGAACCGCAGGGGATCGGTTTCTTGAGCGCGTCGCGGCCTTGCGCGCCGGACCTTTTGTTGGCCCTGGACCATCCCGGTTTCACGCGCGGTTCGTTTTCCAGGAGGCGTGCAAGGATGCGCGCGCTCAGGACCGGGAGCTGCTCTTTTTCGCGCGGTTTGATCACGGCCACGGTCGAACTGTATTCGTCGATTTCGCGCGGCATCATCCTGATATGTCCTTTTGAAAATCCGCTACACATTATTATGGCAACCCGCGGGACGTGAAAAAGGGTTTCACGCCTTACTGCAGATATGGTATAATATGAACCATGGAACTGGATACTTTGACTGCTATTTCGCCTCTAGATGGGCGTTATGCGAACAAATGCGCCGAATTGACGGACGTTTTCTCCGAATTCGGGCTGATCAAACGCCGCGTGCGCGTGGAATGCGCGTGGCTGGAAGCTCTTTGCGACGCCGGCGAGATTGCGGAATGTCCGGCGCTGTCGCCCGGAGAACGCGCGGCATTGCAGGCGATCGCGGCGGACTTTTCCCTTGCCGACGCCCGGCGCGTGAAGGAGATCGAGAAGACGACGAACCACGACGTGAAGGCGGTTGAATACTTCCTGAAAGAGAAGGTGAAGGATACGAGCCTCGCGTCGCGTTCCGAATTCATCCACTTCGCCTGCACGAGCGAGGACATCAACAATATGGCTCACGCGCTCATGTTGCGCGACGGGCAGGTCGTCCTGCGCGCGGCGATGGACGAAGTCGCGGCGAAAATCGCCGCGGACGCGCAGGCGTACGCCGCCGTCCCCATGCTCGCCCATACGCACGGCCAGCCCGCTTCGCCCACGACGGTCGGCAAGGAATTCGCCGTCGTTTCCGCGCGGCTCAAGCGCCAGGCGGCGGAAATCGACCGTCTCGTCATGCCGGCGAAGATGAACGGCGCGGTCGGGAACTTCAACGCGCATCTGGCCGCCTATCCCGCGGTGGACTGGGAGAAGCTGGCGCGCGGCGTTATCGAGGGACTGGGGCTTCGCCAGAACCGCCTGACTACCCAGATCGAAAGCCATGACGGGATAGCCGAACTTTTCGACGCGATCCAGCGCTGGAACAGCATCCTGCTCGATTTCGACCGCGATATCTGGATGTACGTCTCGATGGGGTACTTCAAGCAGCGCACGGTGAAGGGCGAAATCGGCTCCTCCACGATGCCGCACAAGGTGAATCCGATCGATTTCGAGAATTCGGAGGGCAACCTCGGGCTCGCCAACGCCATTCTGGGCTTCATGGCGCGCAAGCTGCCCATTTCGCGCCTGCAGCGCGATTTGACGGATTCCACCACCCTCCGCAACATGGGCGTGGGTTTCGGCTATACGCTGATAGCCGTCCGTTCGACGCTCAAGGGCCTGGGCAAGCTCGAACTGAACGCGGACAAGCTCGCGGAAGACCTGGACCACAACTGGGAGGTCCTCGCCGAGCCGATCCAGACCGTCATGCGCAAGGTCGGGATGGACCACCCCTACGAACGGCTGAAGGAATTGACGCGCGGACGGCGTGTCACGGCCGAAATCATGCGGGATTTCGTGGAAGCGTTGCCGCTTCCGGCGGAGGACAAGGCGCGTCTCATGGCCTTGACGCCGGCGACCTATGTGGGTCTGGCGGCAAAACTCGCGCATCTCGCCTGAGTCGCGGATGCGAAACAAAAAAGAAGAGCGCGGCCGGAAAGTCGCGCTCTTCTTTTTAGACGTGCGGTCGGGCGGATTACGCCTCGGGTTTCGTCTTCTTCAGGCCCAGACCGCGGCTGCCTTCCTTCCACTCTCCACGCTTCTGGAGAAGGTTGACGCGTTCGAAACGCTTCAAGACGTTGCGCCTCGAGGCGATTTTACCGTGGCCCTTGAGAGATGCATGCTGGCTCATTTCTATTATCCTTTCAAGATGTGAGGGAATATTATATCATTTCGCGGCCGGCTTTTCAACAGGCTTTGCAGGGGCCGCCTGCGGAGCGGGTTCGACCGGCGGCAAAAGCGACTCGAATTCCTCGGCGACGGTGACCGAGCCGTTCCGGGCGGACTCCTTCAGCGTCGAGAGAATGAATTCCTGCACGTTCTGGCGGCTGGCCATGCTCTTCAGCATCTTCTCGAGTTCGTCCGCTTTCGGAACGGGACGGACCGAGGGGGTCTTGATGAGAATGTGGCTGGCTTTGACCTTCTCGGGCTCGGCCGGCGTCTTGTCGGTCGCCGCCACGGCGGGGATCTTCTCCGTCACCATGATGAGGTGGTAGCCGAACTGCGTCTTGACCGGGTCGGAAATCTTGCCGGGCTCGAGAGTGAAGGCGACTTCTTCGAACGCCGGGACCATCATGCCCTTGGAGAAGGCTCCCAGATCGCCGCCTTTGTCTTTGGAAGGGCAGTCCGAGTTGGCTTTCGCCAGTTCGGCGAACTTGGCCGCCTTGTCGGGCGCCGCTTCGATCTCGGCTTTCATCTTCTTCAGCTTGGCTTCCGCCTCGGCGACGGCCGGCGAGCTCGCGACCGCGAGATTGTTGCTTTCGATTTCGGCGATCTGCCGGCGGGCTTCCGCGGCGAAATCCTTCGCCATCTTGTCCACGACTTCGGCTTTGAGCATCTTGTCGATCAGGATGCCTTCGCGGATCTCTTCCATGGCGCGATCCTTGCCGAACGGCGACTTCTCGGCGACTTCCTCGAGCGACTTCGGCGCATTGGGCTGCCCTTTCACGGCTTCCAGGAATTCGGCCTCGCGCGCCTTGACGTCCTCGTCCGACACCTTGTAGCCGAGCGCTTTGGCCTTCTGGGTCAACACGTTCTGGACAAGGAATTGCTGGGCGATGCGATTGCCGACCTGCGCCAGGAAAAGCGGGATGTCGTTCGTCGGGATGGACGCGCCTTGCAACGAGAGGATCTTCTCGGCCTGCGCGTCAAGATCGCCGCGCGTCAGTTTCGCTTCGCCCACGACAAGCAGAATCTCGTTTGGATCCTTTGCCGTCCGGGGCGCGGCGGACGCCGTCGCCTTCTGTTCCGCATTCGTGGAAGCGGTCTCTTTCTTGTCGCAGCATCCCGCGATCATGGTCGCGGCGACGAGCGCCGTGCCGGCGATATGCAGTTTATTCATTTTTCTTTCTCCTTTGTTCATCGGTTTGAAATCAGTTTGAGGACGTCGCGCCTGTCTTCGGGCCGCGTGTCCAGATGGAACATATAGAATACCCCGATCACCCGCGCCGCGTCCAGCAGGATTTTCAGGTTTTTCTCGCCTGCCGGATTGCGCAGACAGCCGGCGACGGCCTCCGGAACGGGGATTCGCCGCGAGCCGCGCAGGAAAAAAGCCCCTGCGGAAGCCTCCACGCGCGGATCGAGCCCCGCAAGGCAGAGCAGTTTGATCTCGAAAGCGAGCAGAAGCCCCAGCCGGGCGGCCGGGTCGGACACGGCGGAAAGCGCGCCGAGTGCCTCTTCCAGCGCCGCGTACCAGGATTTGGACTCCTCGCCGTTCGGGGCAAACCGGGCGGCGAGTTCCCTGAAGTGGCCGGCGAGGGCCAGTTTGCGGAAGTCGCCCCGCAAATCCGCGCGCAGGTTCAACGGCGCGCATTCGCGCAAGGGATGCAGGCCGTTCCGTCCGCGGGCGTAGTAGAGGATTTCGCAGGTGTAATTGAGGTCGTATTGGCCCAGAAAGGCGCTTTTCGGGCGCACAGCCCCCTTGACGACAGTGGAGACCGGCCCCGCGGGCGTCAGCCACGCAACAATGTGGCTTGTGCGCGACCAAGGGTGGATGCGCAGGCAAATGGCCTCTGTTTTCAGGGTCTCGCCGGCCATTACAGGGGTACTCCTACGAGGGTGTCGCCTTCCGTCTTGACGACGCGAAGGGTGCGCAATTCCTTGCGGACGGCGGACGCCTTGCACGTGCTTGCGGCGCGGCACCAAAGGTATTCGCCTGTCCAGCCTGCCGTGTGCGCGGCATCTTCCACGACGAGCGTCACGTCGCGCCCGACGAACTTCCCGGCAAAGCGTGCGCGCGCGGCTTCGGCGATTTTGGACAGCCGCCGGGCCCGCTCCAGGCGTACTTCGCGCGGGACCACTCCTCCAAAACCGGTCGCGGCGGTTCCCGGCCGTTCCGAGTAGGGGAATATGTGGACTTTCGAAAAGGGAAAGTGCGCGAGCAGCACTTCCGTCCGGAGGAAGTCGTACTCCGTCTCCCCCGGGAAGCCCGTCATGAGATCGCACCCGAGCCCCAGGAACGGCAGGCGTTCGAGTGCGTCCTTCAGGATGGCTTCCACGTCGGCCGACGTGTAGGGGCGATGCATGGCGCGCAGGACAAGATCCGCATTCGACTGGACGGGCAGATGCAAAAACCTGCAAAACGCGGCGTTCTCCGCCATGAGCGCGACAATATCCCGGGCGGCGGGCACGGGTTCGAGCGAGCCCAGGCGGATGCGGCAGGCCGGGGCGCAAATCCGCGCCAGCGCCTCGAGCAGGTCCACCAGCCGCTTGCCGTCCGCGGCATACTGCGAGAGATTGCATCCGGTCACGACCAGTTCATGGTATCCGGCGTCGATGAAGCGCCGCGCGCGGTCCAGAACTTGCCCGAAGGGAACGCTGACGCTTCTGCCGCGGAAGGTGGGGACGATGCAAAACGTGCACGCGGCGTTGCAGCCGTCCTGGACCTTGAGGTAGGCGCGCGCCGTGCGGACCGGTACCGCGTCCGGAACGGTTGGGCGGATTTCGCGTTGCGCGCCCGGCAGGCACCCCGTCACAACGAGCCGTTTGGATGGATATTTGAGGCGCAGATGTTCGATAAGCCGTTCGCAATCGCGTTGGGCGCGCGCCGTCACGCTGCATCCGCGCACAACGATAAGATGCGCATCGGAAGGGCTGTCGGTCGTCGTCCAGCCCTGCGCCAGATAATCGGCCTCGGTTTGGAGCGCCTCCGCCCGGTTCAGGCGGCATCCGAACGTCTCGAAGCAAACCTTCATGCGGAGGGCAGAACGAACAGAAGGACGAGGTTCGTCAGATTGAAGAGCGCGTGGTTCAGCATCGCGCACCACAGGTGGTTCGTCCGGGCATAGATCCAGCACTGGGCCAGTCCGAAGACGAAGAGCGCGAGAAACGCCGCGTCCGGCCAAGGCTGGGCGAGGTAGTGGGCCGCGGCGAAAAGCGCGGCGGAGATTGCGGCGGCGAGGAGGGGGCGTCCCGGTTTGGTCGCCCGCCACAGGAGCCACCGGAACACGATCTCCTCGGCGACGGGCATCAGAACCACGACCTGCGCGCAGATGAGGGCGAACTTCACGTTCCAGCCCGCATGCTCCTTCACGAAGGCGATGTTCGCCTGGTCGGGCAAATCGACGCCAAACCAGCCGGCCACTACCTGTGTAAGATAGCACAGACCGATTGTCGCGAGCGCGACAAGCGGCCAGGCTTTCAGCGTGAACGCCAGCGCTTTCACGAAACCCCGGGTTTGGCGGCTTCGGACCCCGTGCCGCGGATCTTGATGTGGAGTTCGCGAAGCTGCTGCTCCGTCACGTAGTTCGGCGCGTTCATCATGAGGTCCTGCGCCTTCTGGTTCATCGGGAAGGCGATGACTTCGCGGATGTTGGGCGTATCGGTCAGGAGCATGACCATGCGGTCCACGCCCGGGGCGATGCCGCCGTGCGGCGGGGCGCCGTACTGGAACGCGTTGTAGAGGCAGCCGAACTTCTCGCGGACGACTTCCTTCGGATAGCCCGCGATCTCGAACGCCTTCTCCATGATGTCGATGCGGTGGTTGCGGATGGCGCCCGAGGACAGCTCGATGCCGTTGCAGACGACGTCGTACTGGTACGCCTCGATGGCGAGCGGATCGGGTCCGTTCAGCGCCTCGAGTCCGCCCTGGGGCATGGAGAAGGGGTTGTGCGAGAAGATGATCTTGCCGGTCTCGGGGTCCTTCTCGAAGAACGGGAAGTCGACGATCCAGCAGAACTTGTAGCAGTCCTTTTCGCAGATGTTGTTCGTCAGGTGGTTGGCGATATCGGTGCGCACGAGGCCCGAGAGGCGGTTGCACTCGTCCTTTTCCGCGGCCATGAAGAAGAGCGCGTCGCCGGGTTCCATCTTGACGAGCGCCTTCATTTCCTCGAGCTGTTCGGGCGTGAGGAACTTCGCGATCGGGCCCTTGAGCTCGCCTTCCTTGGTCCAGGAGATGTAGCCCAGGCCCTTGCCGCCGTTCTCCTTGACGAACGCCTCGCGCTTGTCGAACCAGGTGCGCGTCTCGACGCCGACGATGCCCTTGACGAGCAGGCCCTTGACGAGCCCGCCGTGGGCGACGCACGCGGCGAACGCTTTGAAGGAAGCCTTGGCGAAGAAGCCGCTCATGTCGACCCACTTCAGCGGATTGCGCAGATCGGGCTTGTCCGAGCCGTACGTCATCATGGCGTCGCGGTACTTGATGCGCGGCCACGGGGCGTCGTTGCAGGACCAGGTCGAGAATTCGCGGAATGTCTTCGAGACGACGTCCTCGACCACGGCGAAGATTTCGTCCTGGGTGACGTAGCTCATCTCGATGTCCAGCTGGTAGAACTCGCCCGGGGAGCGGTCCGCGCGCGCGGCTTCGTCGCGGAAGCACGGCGCGATCTGGAAGTATTTGTCGAAGCCGGAGACCATGAGCAGCTGCTTGAACATCTGCGGCGCCTGCGGGAGGGCGTAGAACATGCCGCGGTGGATGCGGCTGGGCACGAGGTAGTCGCGCGCGCCCTCGGGCGACGAGGCCGTCAGGATGGGCGTCTGGAATTCGTTGAAGCCCTTGGCCCACATCTGCTCGCGCAGGAAGCGGATGACCTTCGAGCGCAGGACGATGTTTTTGTGCAGCTTCTCGCGGCGCAGGTCCAGATAGCGGTACTTGAGGCGCACGTCCTCGCTCTCGTCGGCCTTCTCGTCCGGAATGTAGAGGGGCGTGACTTCAGAAGCGCCTTCCATGACGAGCTCGTTGGCCTCGATCTCGATCTCGCCGGTGGGCAGGTCGGGGTTGATGGTCTCGGGCGTGCGGAGCTTCACTTCGCCCGTCACGGTGATGACGCTTTCCAGATGCGCCTTCTCGACGAGACCGAAGAACGGACGCGAGGGGTGGACGACAATCTGCGTCAGGCCGTAATGGTCGCGCAGGTCGACGAAAAGAATGCCGCCATGGTCGCGCAGGCGGTACATCCAGCCCGAAAGGCGGACGGTCTTGCCGGCGTCGGCGGCGCGCAATTGGTTGCACGTATGCGTACGATAAGGATGCATGATTCCAATCTCCAGATTATTTTCGGATATTATACCATATTCAGGAGGTTGGTGGGGCATTATTTTTTGCTGTCGCGCAGAAAGCAAAACCGGAAAGTTTGTCTCCGCACGGCTAATAAACTCCGACG
>DJRS01000130.1 GCA_002440145.1 Verrucomicrobia bacterium UBA6354 | reverse complement strand
TGCTTCGGGAGCAAAAGGCCGAGGGTTCAAATCCCTCCGCTCCGACCAATACGCGTTCACGCTTTCGTTAAGTTTGACGGGGATTTAGCCGTTTTTCATCTGTCGACAATGTGGGTCGGAAGGCGTCGCCAGGACACTTTTGTACACTTTCGCCCAAACTGGATTGCCGCAAGCCGAAAGGCTCGGCGATCGAGGTGACACACCGCATCCGGGAGGACGTCATCCGGCAACCGAGACGCGCATGGCAGTCGTCAAACGACATTCCCATGATGTGCGCGAGAGGCCCCCCTGCGCAGTCGTGTATCCGATGAACGCCCGGCAGAGTCGGATTCTCTGCGCGTCCCGGCGTGCTTTCGCGGCGAATTCCCCATCCGGCCCCGTGGCGGCGCAGGTTGCTTTGCGGGGCGTTTCGCGCGCGGAGTCCGGGACGGCAGGCGGAGCGGCAGTCCGGCGGACGAAAATAGTTCAAGATTTCACTTGCTTCGTGCGCGCAGGCATGTTATACTATGTAGTCAAAATAAATTGGAGATCGTGTACAGATGGGACAACTAGAAGAGTCCACCGACTTGACGCTTGATTTCACCAAGCTCGAGAAGGTCGGCAAGCAGGTCTCGGAAACGCGTGCCGCGGGAGACGTGGCGTGCGATCCGGGTGTGATACCGGTGGCCGTGCAAAACGCGGACACGAAGGAAGTCATCCTCGTTGCTTATACGAACGAGTATGCCATGAAAGAATCCTTCAAGAAAAGAAAACTCATTCTTTGGTCCACGAGCCGCAACAAGTTGTGGTTCAAGGGTGAGACGAGCGGCGAGACGTTCGACCTTGTGGCGGCGTACGTGAACTGCGAACAGAACTCGCTCCTTTACATTGTCCGACCCTGCCGCGGCGGGATTTGCCATACGAAGAACAAGGAAGGCAAGCCGCGCAACTGCTATTACCGGAAGATCGACTTCGACACGCTGAAGCTCACGTTTGTCGATCCGTAAGATTTGGAAACCAGAAACAACTAAACAAGGAAAACATAAAATGGCAGTTCTCGGACAGGGACTCGTCCTATTGATAGCCGGAATGGGCATCGTCTACATCTTTTTGACGGTGCTCATTCTTGTCACCAAATTCACGATGAAGGAAATCGGCCGCTTCGACCACATCCTTCCGGAAGACGCGCCGAAGAAGAAGCCGGCCCCGAAGGCGGCGTCGGACGACGAGGCGAACATCGCGCTGGCGATCGCGATTGCACGCGCCTGAGCGCGGCGGCGAAAAGGGTTTGCAAACAGTAATAAAGAAGAAAGAAGACGAAAATGGCAAAGAAGACGGTAAAGTATATGTTGACGGCGTTCCGCGACGGATTCCAGTCGGTCATCGGCGCGCGCGTTCTCTCGAAGGATTTCCTGCCCTGCGTGGCGGAGGCGTATGACGCGGGCGTGCGGTGGTTCGAAGCGGGCGGCGGCGCACGCTTCCAGAGTTGCTATTTCTACTGCCAGGAAGACGCGTTCGACGTGATGGACAAGTTCCGCCAGGCGGCGCCTGAGGCGGATCTGCAGACGCTTTCGCGCGGCGTGAACGTGGTGGGTCTCGAGTCGCAGCCGTCGGACATGATCAAGCTGCACGCGCAGCTTTTCAAGAAGCACGGCATGAGCTCGATCCGCAACTTCGACGCGCTCAACGACGTGGACAACCTGAAGTGGTCGGGCCAGTGCATCCACGACGCGGGGCTGAAGCATGAAGTCGTGGTGACGATGATGGGACTGCCGCCGGGGATCGACAACCAGGGCACGCACACGCCGGCGTTCTACGCGGACCGTCTGCGCAAGATCATGGATTCGGGGATTCCGTTCGACCGCGTGTGCTTCAAGGACGCTTCGGGCACCTCGACGCCGCATACGGTGTACGAGACGATGAAAGCCGCGCGCAAACTCCTCGGCGCCAAGATCCACATCCAGTTCCACACGCACGAGACGGCGGGCAACGGCGTGTCGTGCTATCTGGCGGCGCTGAAGGGCGGCGCGGACGGTATCGACCTTTCGCTCGCGCCGATGAGCGGCGGCACGTGCCAGCCGGACATCATCACGATGTGGCACTGCCTGGACGGCGACCCGGACTTCGGCTTCGACTTCGACATCAACAAGATCAAGAAGGCGGAGGACGCGTTCAAGGACGCGATGAAGAAGTACTTCCTCCCGCCGGAAGCGATGAACGTGAACCCGCAGATCGTGTGGAGCCCGATGCCGGGCGGCGCGCTGACGGCCAACACGCAGATGCTGCGCGACAACAACATGATGGACAAGTACGACGACATGATCGCCGAGATGTACGACTGCGTGCGCCTGGGCGGCTTCGGCACGTCCGTCACGCCGGTTTCGCAGTTCTACGCGCAGCAGGCCATCCAGAACGTGATGTTCGGCAAGTTCAAGAAGTTCGCGCCGGGCTACGCGAAGATGGTCCTGGGGTACTTCGGCAAGACGCCGGTCGCGCCGGACGCGGAAATCGTGAAGAAGGCTTCCGAATTCATGAAGCTCGCGCCGACGACGAAGACGGTTCTGGAGCTCAACGACGCCGACCCGCACAAGGGGCGCAAGGCGGCCGAGCAGATGCTCAAGGACGCGAACCTGCCGATCACCGACGAGAACGTGTTCATCGCCGCCTCGTGCAAGGAGAAGGGCATCCTCTTCCTCCAGGGCAAGGGGCCGATGGGCTGCCGTTTCGCGGAAGACGCCAAGCCGGCGGGCAAGGGCGGTCCGGTCACGGTCACGATCAACGGCAAGGCCTACGGCGTGGAGATCAAGGGCGATGGCCAGGCGGTCGTCAACGGCAAGCCGGTCAGCTTCAAGGCCGAGGCGGGCATCAAGGCCGCGGCGCCTGCGGCGGCGGCTCCGGCGGGCGGCACGGAAGTCAAGGCGCCGGTCCCGGGTTCGGTCCTGCGCGTCACCGCGCCGAGCGGCACGAAGGTCTCGAAGGGCGACGAAATCCTCGTCATGGACGTCATGAAGATGGAAACGCCCATCACCGCGCCGTGCGACGGCACGGTCACGGTCAACGTGGCGCCGACGGACAAGGTCGCGACGGACGATGTCCTGGCGGTGATCGCCTAATCCACCTCGAAGGAGCAAAGAGACAATGAAGAAAATTCTGACGGCTCTTCTCCTCGCCGCCTGCGCGTTCGGCGCCCAGGCGGACGGGGACTGGAAGACGACGGCGGCGCGCGTGGAGAACCTCTCCGCGGACACGGGCATTTCGGGCTTCCTTAAGAAGGAGGCACCCGCCTACATCACGGGCAACTTCGCCGAGAAGGACCGCGTCACGGTCAACGAGATGGTCGGGAAGGATCCGCACGATCCGGCGTCGGGGTACAAGACGCCGAACGGCTACGTCGACAAGGACGGCAACTGGCACGGCGGCTACTTCGACGACGGGGGCAACTTCGTCGAGGGACACGCGGTCAAGACGCTCTTCAACATGCCGTACGGCCTGGGGCAGTTCATCATGATCCCGATCTGCCTCGTCCTGCTGTACCTGGCGATCGTGAAGGGCTTCGAGCCGCTTCTGCTGCTGCCGATCGGTTTCGGCGGGCTTTTGGCGAACTGCCCGCTCACGGGCATCACGGCGCCGGCGATGATGCACGACGGGGTGGTCACCTTCCTCGCCTCGGGCATTCCGCTCATGACGGGCGGCGTGATCGAGCCAGGTGGCTTCCTCTACTACTTCTTCAAGTTCGGCATCGACACGGGCGTCTTCCCGATCATGATCTTCATGGGCGTCGGGGCGATGACGGACTTCGGTCCGCTGATCGCGAACCCGAAGACGGCGCTTCTCGGCGCGGCGGCGCAGTTCGGCATCTTCTTTGCGCTCTTCGGCGCGCTGGGGCTGGCGGCGATCTTCGGGTCGGACTTCTTCGGGTGCGATCCGCTCAAGGCGGCGGCCTCGATCGGCATCATCGGCGGCGCGGACGGTCCGACGGCGATCTGGCTGACGAGCCGGTTGGCGCCGGAGCTTCTGGGCGCGATTGCGGTGGCGGCCTACTCGTACATGGCGCTCGTGCCGATCATCCAGCCGCCGATCATGAAGGCGCTGACGACGAAGGAAGAGCGTCTCATCCGCATGCCGGCGCTGCGTCCGGTGAAGAAGATCGAGAAGATCTGCTTCCCGCTGATCGTGCTTCTGCTGTGCGCGTTCCTGCTGCCGTCGGCGGTGCCGCTGATCGGCGCGCTCATGATCGGCAACCTGGCGCGCGAGGTGGGTCCGTCGGTTTCGCGCATCGCCGACACGATGAGCAACGCGCTCATCAACATCGTGACGATCATGCTGGGTCTGTCGGTCGGCTCGAAGCTCGCGTGCGAGAAGTTCCTCTCGGGCACGACGCTGGGCATTCTCGCGCTGGGGCTTGTCGCGTTCTGCGTGGGCACGGCGGCGGGCGTTCTGATGGCGAAGCTGATGAACGTCTTCTCGAAGGACAAGGTCAACCCGCTCATCGGCTCGGCCGGCGTATCGGCGGTTCCGATGGCCGCGCGCGTGTCGAACAAGGTGTCGCTCTCGGAGAGCCCGACGAACTTCATCCTCATGCAGGCGATGGGCCCGAACGTGTCGGGCGTCATCGGTTCGGCGGTCGTCGCGGGCGTTCTCTACACGCTCTGCAAGTAAGTCTCCCGGACGAGACGGAACGTGGGCGGGTGCGCGGAAGGCGCACCCGCCCACGTTTTCATGCGCGGAGAGCGGCGTTTTCGAGCGCGAGCAGGGCGCGTTTGCGGTCGAGACCGCCCGCATAGCCGGTCAATTCGCCGTGTGCGCCGACGACGCGGTGGCAGGGGACGATGATGGAAATTGGATTGCGCCCCACGGCGCCACCGATGGCTTGGGCGGACATTCGCGGCAGGCCCAGCCGCCGCGCGGTCTCCCGCGCGATGCTTCCATAGGTGCGGGTCGCGCCATAGGGAATCGACTTCAGAATGGAGAGGACGGTGCGGCGGAAAATCGATCCGTGAATCTCCAGCGGCGGCGTGAAGTCCGGGTTTCGCCCGGAGAAATAAATATCCAGCCAGTATTTTGTCTTCTTGAAGACCGGACAATCGTCTTCTTCTTTGGCCGGGGCGCCTTTCGGCAGGGCACCGTCAAGCTTCTGTCCTTCGAACCACAAGCCGGCAAGGCGCGGACCATTCGCGGCGAGCACGATCGTGCCTAAAGGGGAAATGAAACATGTAGTGTGCAACATGCCATTATTATAGCACAGCGGATTCTCTGCCGCCACAGGATTTTCAAGAATGTCGTGTAGAAAGCAAAACCGGAATGCGTTTGGGCAACCCAGAGGGAGGGGTTCGCGGTCTGGGCTGTCGAGATTGGCAGAACAGCAAGCAAAGCGCCGCTGAAACATATAAACCTGAAAATCGCAGTCGAAAGGCTGAAGTCGGGGGGGGGGGTATTCTCAAAATGGAAGTGAATGTTTTCAAGACGGAAGTGAATTTGCCGTTTCCGCCAAGCGGGCGAAAACGATGCCGTTCACGCTATTCTTTGCGGCGCACAAACCGTGGCGGGCAACACAACGCACCGGAGATGTGCGATGCAGGCGGCGGTACTGGGCGGTGAACGGACCGCATCGCTACAAGGATATAAACCGTGCCGCATTCTCCAAAACAAACGCTAGGGCCGCAGTCCCCTGCGGCCCGTATGGGATAGGGATATTTGGCCGTGGAGATC
>DJRS01000180.1:4106-4416 GCA_002440145.1 Verrucomicrobia bacterium UBA6354 | reverse complement strand
TTAACACAGAGGCACAGAGGCACGGAGGCACAGAGAGGGAGTGAGAGGGGGGGGGTAGGGGGGAGTTAACCGTGTAGAGAATGTAGAGGGGGGCTTGGGGGCCGTGGGTCCTCCAATGGTAGGGGCGGCAGTCCCTTGCCGCCCGCACGGGGTTATTTAACCGTGTAGAAAATGTAGAATATGTAGAGAGGGGGTGCCCCATCCTGTAAATCCTGTCTAAAATGCAATTCTCTGTGTCTCTGTGCCTTTGTGCCTCTGTGTTAAAACTCGTTAGGCCCCCCGATCCCTCCTCTCTGCGTTCTCTGCGTCT
>DJRS01000180.1:0-4063 GCA_002440145.1 Verrucomicrobia bacterium UBA6354 | reverse complement strand
GTAGAAAATGTAGAGAATGTAGAGGGGGCGCGTCCTACCCGTCCTACTTGTCCTACTCGTCCCAGTTGTCCCGTTATGCCGCTCGCGCGGTATTAGCCGTGTAATGGGGGGGGGCACGGGATTGACCGTGGGGGCAGAATAGGGTATAATGGGCACATGAGTGGGGTCGAGAGCGAATCGCAGAACGGACGCATGACGCGGCGTTGCCAGGGTTGGGATTACCGCCAACGCGCAATCTACATGATTACGCTGGTGCAACGCGTCCGCGGCCGTCCCCTTCTGGGGCGGCTTGAAGTCGCCGAGGGTACGGGTGGTTGGATTCCGCTCGAGGCGGCGCGGGCGTCCGGTCTTCGGCCCGAGACGGTCACGGCGCGCCTGCAGCCGACCGCACTGGGCGCGGCGATTCTCGCGCACTGGAAGCGCATCGGCGCGTTTACGCCGGAAATCAGGCCGCTCTACTGCCAGCTCATGCCCGATCATCTGCACGCGCTACTGGAGGTCACGCGTCCGATGGCGCGGCCTTTGGGGAACGCCATCGGCGGGTTCAAGACGGGGTGCGAGAAGATCTATCGTGCGCGGGCGACCGCGGCGGAAGACGGGGCGGCGGCGGCGGGGCGGCTTTGGGCCGAGGGCTTCCAGGATTCGATTCTCTTTCGGGACGGGCAGCTCGGCAACATGTTCGACTACCTGCGCGACAACCCCCGGCGCGGCGCGATCAAGCGGCTTTTCCCCGAGCTGTTTCGGGTCGTGCGGGACTTGCGGGTGAACTTGCGGCTGGCGCCGCAAGCACGGCACGAGGGGGCTTGTGCCGTGGCCGAAGCGCGAGCTTCGTGCCGATTCTTCGCGTTGGGCAACCGCTTTCTGCTGGACGGCCCGCGGGTGCAGGTGCAGGTCTCGCGGCGCGACTTTCGCTACCAACGCGCGCCGAAGCCGGGAGGCGGCCTGAAGATCGTGCGCGACACGCGCGGGACGCCGCAAATCGCGTTCGCCTCGCCGGCGTTCGACGCGAAATGCGCGCGGCTGCTGGCGGAGGCCCAAGGCGGGGCCGCGCTGGTTTCGCCCTGTATCAGCGACGGGGAACGCGAAATCGCCCGCCGGGCTCTGGCGGCCGGGCTAAAACTCGTGACGCTTTCCAACAAGGGCTTTTCCCCCGTGGCCAAACCGACCGGGCGCTCTTTCGACGCCTGCGCCGACGGACGGCTGCTGATGCTGGCGCCCGGAGCCTGGCCCTACACGCCCGGCGAGAAGCCTCTGACGCGCGAAGACGCCCTCGTCCTGAACCGGCTCGCGCAAGCCCTCGCGGGCGCCGGCGCGGCGGAAACAAACTACGCCGGCGCGACGTTCGAAGCCGTCGATGCCTGCGCCTTGCGGGCGGTTCGCGGGGAATACCGCCCCGGTTGACCGCTCATTGCCGGGAGGGCCGTCCGGCGCGGAGGGCGCGCGCGAGGGTTTTGTCCGAGAGGTCGTGGACGACATGCCGGGAGTTCATGACGTCGCATTTGGCGCGGTTGGCGCGATATTTCTCGGCGCACTTTTTCAGGGCGTCGCTGTCGTTCGCCGCGAACGCGTCGTGGAACCCGGCCGGCGCGCGGCACTTCCCTTTGCGCCAGTTGTAGACGGTGTTTGTCGAGATCCCGAAGAGGAGGCTGAGATTGCGGTCGGTGAAAAAGCTCTTTTCCGCAGGTTTCGATTGCAGGAGGTCCAGCAATTGCTTTCGGGCGGCCGGGGTGAAGCCGTCCACGAGCAGATCAGTATGCGCAGGGGCGGCGGTGGCGGCGAAGGCGCGGGGGCGGAGGGTGGCGGCGCCGTCCGGGGCGAGGGCGAGGACCTGCTCGAAGGTGAAGGTGGCCGGGCGCAGGGGGCTGTCCGGCGTGAGGGTGTCCGCGCGGCCGGCGAGGAGGACGAAAGGTGCGTTCGGCGCGGCGTTCCGGGCGCGGTGGAGGGACGCTTCCGCGGCGCGGGTCTGCACGTAGACGAGGCGTCCGTCGAGGGCGGGGAAGGCGCTCGGGCCGAGGCACCAGGTGTTCGCGTCCGTTTCGCGGGTCTCGGGGCAGGCGAGCAGGCCGCGCAGGAGTTCCGCCATGCGTTCGGGTTCGTACCGCCAGAGGCGGACTTCGTCCGTGTCGGCGATGTCGATGGTCGCGCCCGTCAAGGCGCAGACGTACGCGACATGTCCGTCCGTGCGGGTGAAGAGGCGCGGACGGGCGTCGCAGTTGCCGCAGGAGCAGTCGTAGCGTTCGGCGGTGCGGACGCAGGCGAGCAGGCCGCTGCGGACGAGGGGGTGGTGCGCGCCGCGGCGTTCGAGCTGGACGAAGTCCCATTCGGGCACGGAACGCGCCAGGCCGCGGGCGAGGATGCGCAGGGGGTCAGCCCCGGGGGCCGTGCATGACGACATGGTGGGTCTCCAGGAGGGCGCGCAGCATGTTCTGCACGCATTTGGGCGCGGAATAGAGGCCCGCAATGCCCGTTTCGGTGATGCGGAAGGAGCGCGTCGAATTGGCGCGGCGTGGGGTGTCGTAGACGAGGCGCAGCTGGACGCGTTTGACGCGTGCGTTTTCCAGGCGTTCGTCGCCGAGCTCCTCGCGCAGGGCTTCCGCCAGATTCGCGTCCGCCTCGAAGCAGGACCGGCGGCTCCTGTTCGAATCGCCCAGCTGCAGGTCGATTCCCACGAGGACGGCGCGCTTGAGGCCCGTGTCGGCGGGGGGCAAGGCGAGTTCCCACTTGTTTTTGAGGCGCTGCAGGTCGTAGCGCAGGGGCTGCATCCGCGTATAGGCGCAGTCCGCGAAGAGGATTTCCGCCAGATCGCGGGAAAGGCTTTCGGCGTACGGGGCCGGGCCGGGATAGAAGAGGGCCAGGCGGTCGGTGTCGTAATTGAAGGAGAGGACGATGCGGAAAGGCTTGGCGGCTTCCAGCGGCGCGTAGTCCTGGAGCGTGTCGTCCCAGAATTCCTCGGAAGCCGGATGGTCCGTCAGTTTGAAGACGATATAGTCGCGGTTTTCGACGGAATAGCATTCGTATTTGGCGTGGTGGCCGCGGTACTCGTGGCGGGTGGCGAAGGCGCGCGCGGCCTGGACGAGCGGTTCGGCGCGGCGGGCCATGAGCGCGTGCGGGGGCGGGCTGGGGAAGTCCAGGTCGAAGCAGTACCAGTCGGTCTGCTTGAGGGCGTCCAGGTTGGCGCGGCCGCAGAGCGTGCGCCATTGGGCGGGATCGAGGCGCGTGCGGCACCAGGCGACGAGCGTGGCGATGTTGAAGGCGTCCATCTCGGGCGGGGTTTCGATCTTCAGTTCCGCGAGATAGGCGCGGCAGACGGGGATGTGCTTGCCGTCGCCCGCGAGCGGCGCGATTTCCTCCAGCGTTTCGCCGAATTTCTGGCGCTGATCGCCGGGAAGCGCCGCGCAGGCGGCGAAGAGAGGCTGGAACTTGCGCGGACTGCAGGCATCCACGGCGGACGCGAGGGAGGGGATTCCAAGGCGGACAAGGAGGGTTTTCAGGACGGGTTTGTCGATTTTCTTGACGATATCGTTTATTACGTACTCTTCAGACATGGCCGATCAACACTTTTCTTTCACTTTTTGAACAGGGGGGAGTATTGTATCATAAAACGCGCCCGAAAGAAAGGGAAATCTCGAAAAGATTTCGGGGCGGAGCGAGGGGGGGGGCAGGGGATAGGGGGATAGGGGGGGGGATAAGTTTTTAACACAGAGGCACAGAGGCATGGAGGCACAGAGAAGAGGAGAGAGAATGGGGAGCCTATCGGGAGTTAACCGTGTAGAAAATGTAGAATATGTAGAGAGGGGTGGTGACCGTGGTCCCCGTCCAACGGTAGGGGCGGCAGTCCCTTGCCGCCCGCACGGGTTTAACCGCGTAGAGAATGTAGAGGGGGTGTCCTACTTGTCCCACCTGTCCTACTTGTCCCGGTTGTCCCGCACGAGGCAATTTAGCCGTGCAGGACCGACCGCAAGGGCCCGCGCGCAGCCTTTGACGCGCCCCGGCGTTGTTCTTCTGCCTGTCTTGGCGTGCCCTTGCGCGAAACCACTCCGCCGGAACGGCGATGGCGTTGCGC
>DJRS01000147.1 GCA_002440145.1 Verrucomicrobia bacterium UBA6354 | reverse complement strand
GGGGGGGGGGGGGGGCTTCGCGAGCAGCCAGACAATAGACCGCGAGTCGGACCGGAGGACGGACCCTCCCAAAGGCAGAAACGGGTGTGCGCAGGGCAAAAGGGTGGGGTGTTTCGGCAGAACATTTCCAAAAGACCGCGGTCTTTTGTCCTAGAGACCACGGTCTTTTACTCCAGAGACCTTGGTCTTTTATGTGGGAGACCTTGGTCTCCGGTACACGGTCTACCCAAGAGACGCGTCCGACCCGAAAGTTCCGGGAAGGAGTACGGCCACGAAAAGGCAATCCGCCTCCTTGAAAAATCGCAGTTGCAAGACCGGAATCGGGGCAGTGGTCTTTGTTTTCAGGGGTCGGACAGGAGGGCGGAAAAGGCAGACGCCCAGAGTCACCGTTCCGGCGCGACGGCGCCACCGTTCCGGCGCAACGGGGGCGAACAACCTTCCTTGCGATCCGCCAAACCGTCTGGACCGGAGTCGGCGGGGCATGGCAGGCTAAGCGTAAACACACACCCCTGCGGACGGTTGGCGGCGACCGTGAGGTCGCCGCCCATAAGGCGCGCGAACTCGCGCGACGTGCAAAGTCCAATGCCAAAGCCGCCCTTTCCCGTCTTCATGGCGCCGCGCGAGCGGTAATAGCGGTCGAACGCCCGTTGCCGCTCACGGCGCGACATGCCCGGTCCGACGTCGACGAACGACATCTGCACGCGGTCATGCGTGCGCGAGAGCCGCACTTCCAGCGGTCCGGACGCCGCCGCATACTTGAGCTCGTTCGCGAGCAAGTTCCAGATGATCTGCACGAGGCGCGTTTCGTCCGCCCACACGAACCAGGGGCCCTGCCCGTCCGCGTGGACGGGAATGTCCGCGCCGCCGGAAACGTCCCGGTAATCCGCGACGAAAAGCGCATAGGCTTCGGCGTAGACGGCGCACAAATCCACCTGTTCGCACACGACCGGCAAGCGGCGCCCGCCGGATTGCAGATAGTCTTTGACGTTGCCCACCAGCCGCAGCAAACGCTCCACCGCCTGCCGCGCTTCCGGATTGTCGCGGCGCACGAGAAGACGCAGCCCGACAAGAGGCGTCGTAAGATCGTGCGCCGTCGCGGCCAGAAAATCGTCGCGCGCCCGCGTCTCGGAGATGAAAAAGCGAATGCCCAGGAGAGTCAACGCGAACAGAAGAACGAGCACACAGGAACCGCCGACAAGAAACAAAGAACGGAAATCCGTCTCTTCCAACGCTGGAACGGTACGCGCATAATACTTGCGCCCTTGCCGGTACCAGACCGTCATCCCGCCGGCAGGCGCGGGAAAGCGCCCCCATTCGCCGGGAGCCATCTCGCCTTCCGACGTCGTACGGCTCCACCCGCGCGTCCGCTTGACGCACGAAGCGGGATCTTGCGTCGCTTTCAGCTGCGCGGCAATCTCGCGATATTCCGCCCGCAGACGTTTCTTTTCGTTGGAAACAAGCCTCGGCACGTCGCGCATATAGAAGAAAACAGCCGCAAAAGACACCACGGCCAGCGGCAGGCAAAGAAGCGCCGCGTTGATGCTCAGACGGGGCGAAATACGGCGCATGGACGTCGTCCTTAAACCTTCAGCAACCGCCGCGCCGCGGCAATCGCATCCGAGAGGTCGATCTTCCGGGAGCCGTCCACATAGCCGCCCGCCGTCAATCCGTCCACAAAACGGCGAAACTTGCTCGGACCGGCGTCGAGATTGTCGAGCACGCGCACTTCGGCCGTGCCCGTCGAACAGGCTTCCGAGATCATGCCGGTCGACTCGGCCGTGACGTAGAGCGTCTTCGCCAGGGACACGAAAGCGGGAATGGGATTGTACTTGTCCTTGGAATACAAGAGCGCAAAATCCCAGGGATATCCCGATACCAACGCCTCCACATCCGGCGGCGTGCGGCGCGAGGTCGTCACCCAATGCGGACGTCCCGCCGTCGCGGCAAACAAAGCGTCCAATTCGCGCTTCATCCAGCCCGCCGTCATTGTCGCACATGAATTGGGTCCGCCGATCACGACCGCCACGGCGTTTTGGGCCGGACCGGGGCAACGCGTCTTGAACGTCCGCACGGCATCCCGTCGCCGCGCGTCATCCGCCACGACAAGATTCGCAGGCACAGGGACGACATTCGGCGCACGGCGCGGCTTGTCAAAGGTCGGCGCCAAAATGCAGGTAAAGGACTTCAAATCGTATCCTCGCGGATAAAGCACGACGCCGCTCGGAACGCCCAGACGGTCCGCAAACGCTTTCGCCGCGTAGAACGTCCCCGAACCCGTGCCTATGACGACGCTGTACGACGCCGCTTGCAAACATTCGATAGAACGTCCAAAAGAAAGAAGACCGACCGTGCGGATGCCCAGGCGGTCGAGAAGATAGCTGAGCGCTTTCGCGCCTTTGAACCGGAACCGCACGGGGAGCAAATCGAAATCACGTCCCAATGCGGCCGCGAACGCCTTGGATTGGTTCTCGTGTCCGGCCTTGCCGTCCGTCAAAATCAGCACGCGCGCGCTCATTTCTCTTCCTTCTCGGGCAGTCTGACGTCGGGAATCCGCATGGTCTTGCGGCAGGCGCTCTTGAGCAATTCCCGGACGGCGGCGCGCATTTGGCGTTTCGCGACGCTCATGGACGCCTTCATCGTGCACCCGGCGGCTTTCCGGTGCCCGCCGCCGCCGAAGCGCGCCGCCAGGATCGTCGCGTCCCAGTCGCCGCGCGTGCGAATCGAGCAACGCGTTTCTTTGGTCCGGTCGGGTATTTGATAGAAGAAAAGCGCAATCTCGTTGCGCGCGACGGAGCGGGGTATCTCAATAATGTCTTCCGCTTCCGCCTTGGTTCCGCGCACTGAACGGAAATCGTCGCGCGTCAGGGTGACCTCCGCCACGCGGCGATTCTTCCAGATGTGCAGGGAGCGCCAGGCAAGCTTCTTCAAAGCAATCGACTTGGTCGAGAAACTTCCGTAGATGATGTCGTTGATAAGCGAAGTGCGCACGTTGTGCTTCAGCAGATCGCCCGCCGCGCGCATCGTCCTGGTCGAGGTCGAGTCATAGGCGAAACGCCCCGTATCGGTCACAAGGGAGACCCACAAGGCTTCCGCACTCGCATTGTCGAGAGGCCACTCCATCCATTTGGCGAGCCGCCAGACGAGTTCCCCCGTACTGGAAGCTTTCGCGTCCACGAGCGCGGCATCGCCGAACGGCGCGCTCGTCGCATGGTGGTCGATGCAAATGGCCGGCAAGCCAGCCGCGACAGGACGGACCTCCGGCGGCATGCGCTCGAAGGAACTGCAATCCAGGGCGATAAAAAGATCGAACTTTTTCTGGCGGCGCAAACGGCGGACCGGGATAATATCCTCGGTCCCTTGAAGGAAACGCAACTTGCCCAGCGCATTCAGGTCGGCTGTCGCCCAGGCAGGATGGCCGGACAGCGTGAGCAAGCGCGCGAGCGCCACCATGCTGCCCAGCGCGTCACCGTCCGGGCTCAAGTGTCCCGAAATCAAGATACGCTTTGACGCGGCAATCAACTGTGCGATTGCCGCGCAATTTTGATTGCTTGCCGGCACAATCAAACTTTCGGCTTGTCATCCGCGCCGAACGACGGACGCTTGCCGCGGTACCACCAGACCATGAGCGGAGTGGCGATAAATGTTGTGGAATAGGTACCGGCAATGATGCCGATCAGCATCGTCAGCGCGAAGTCGAAGATGGAGCCGTCGCCGAACGCGAAGAGCGCGAAGACGGCGAGAAGCGTGGTCACGGACGTGATGATCGTACGGCCCAGGCACTCGTTGATCGCCTGATTGCAAATGTCGCGAATCGGCGTCCGGTCGTCGTGCCGCAGTTTTTCGCGGATGCGGTCGAAGATGACCACCGTGTCGTTGATGGAGTAGCCGATGATCGTCAGCAACGCCGTCACGACGATGAGCGACACCTGGCGCCCGCACAGGGAGAAGAGCCCCAGCGAGATGAGCGCGTCGTGCGCAAGGGCGACGATGCCGCCGAAGCCGAAGCCGATCTGGAAGCGGAAGCCGATGTAGATCAGGATGGCGATAAGGGAGAAGATGACGGCCTTCGTGCCGGACTTCTTGAGGTCGTCGCCGACCATGGAACCGATTTCTTCCGTGCTCGCGTTCTCGAACGCGGCTTCCGGGAATTTCTGCTGCAAGAGCTTCGTGACGTAGCCGCCCACGTCGCGATCCTTCAACTCACGGCCCTTCTTGGTTTCGGCCGACTCGCCCGTCTTCACGAGAAGCGTGGTGTCGCCAATGCCGCGCTGGTACTGGATGATCGTCGCATTGTCGAAATCGTTCAGCACCTCACGGATCGCGCCGACGGAAGGCTGCTTGGCCTCGTCCTGCGTCAGGCTGTAGACGATGGACGTGCCGCCCGTCAAATCGACCGCGAGCACGCTGGCCGGGTTCGTCTTCGCGCGGATGGCGAAAATGGCGAGCGAAACGACGATGACCGCGGCGGAAGCGACAAGCGAAACCTTGCCGTACTTCATGAAGTCGATATGCGTACCCGACAGGAGACGCAGCATCTTGAACGGTTTGGTGCTGCCCAGATTCGTCGTCTTCTCGAGAACGAGCCGCGAAACCACCACGGCCGTGTACATGGAAATGACGACGCCGGACGTCAGCATGATGGCGAAGCCGCGCACGGGGCCCGTGCCGAAGACGAAGAGGATGATACCCGTGATGATCGTCGTCAGGTTCGAGTCGAAAATCGCCGTGAACGCGCGTCCGTAGCCATTCTGGATGGCCTTGCCCGCCGTCATGCCCGCATGGCTGAACTCTTCGCGGATGCGCTCGAAAATCAGCACATTGGCGTCAACCGCCATGCCGAGCGTCAGCACGAGACCGGCGATGCCCGGCATCGTGAGAACCGGCAGCTGGACGGAGCCGCCACCGCCCATGGAAGGATCGTGCGCGAAAACGCCCAGCAGGTTCGCCACGACGACCAGCGCCGTCGGCAAAAGCGCGATGTCCAGGAAAAGCGCCAGATCCGCGACAAGCCCCAGGCGCCAGTAGTAGATGAACATGAAAATGGCCACGAGACCGAAGCCGAGCGCCGCCGCCCAGATTCCGGAATGGATGGCGTCCTCGCCGACCGTCGGGGCCACGGAAGACTCCGCCAGAATGCGCAACGGGGCCGGCAGGGCGCCCGCGTTCAGGTCGGCCGCGAGCTGCTTGGCTTCCTGGATGGTGAAATTGCCCGTAATCTGGCCCGAGCTGCCGATTTCGCTCTGGATCCGGGGGGCCGAGATAAGCACATCGTCCAGGATGATGGCGAGGCACCGTCCTTCAGACGTACGGTTCTTCGGGCCACCCGCCATGTAATTGCGCGTCAACGTGGAGAACTTGCGCCCACCTTCCGCATTCAGCACGAAGTTCACGCAAAAGCCGCCCTTGACGGGGTCGCGCTCCCAGGAGGCGGACTCCAGATCGCGGCCGTCCAACTCGACATTCCGCGAAACGAAGTGGGGCTGGTAGGTTCCGTCCTTGTTGTCCTCGAGCATGAAGCGGTAGCGGTCGTCCGTCGTGCCGAACGAGGCGAGACGCGCGGCGTAGCCGGGCTGGCGCACAAGTGTCGTGTAGGCCGCCGTGCGGGCGTAGCCGTTGCCCTTCTTCTCGTATCCCTCGGGGGCGATATCCTTGCTCAGAAGCTTGGCCACGAGCTGCTGGTCTTTCGGATGCGTCAGGCGGAATTCCAAGAACGCCATGGACTGCAGGCGCTCCTTGGCCGCCTTGCGCACGCTTTCGTCCGCCCCCGGGAGCTGCACGATGATCTGGTGCTTCTTCGGCAGGGACTGGATGACGGGCTCGTTCGTGCCCATCGCGTCCACGCGCTTGCGGATGACCGCCACGATGCGGTCGTCGCAATCCGCACCCAAAGTCTTGGCGACTTGCGCGTCCACCTTATCGGGGCTGTTGGTCAATGCCGGATTCTCCGCGAGAATGTTCTCGCGGAGCTTCTCGACATCTATGCCCAAGGTGAAACTGGTGCCACCCTTGATATCCAATCCAAGGCGAACCTTATCCTTCGCCGGGAACGTGAAATGATACGAGGCCGCGGCAATGAGCAGCAACAAGAGCCACTTCCACCATGATCCTTGAAATGCGGATTCTTTAGACATATTTTTATGTTCTTTCTTTCTTTTGCGAAATTGTTGTATAGATTATACTAAAATAACGGTTAAAAGTCCAGCGGTCAGGCAGTAAAACCCAAACAGCCAGAACGACGCGCTGCGCAAGGTCCGCAGGAGGAGCTTGAGCGCGAAGTACCCCACGACGGCGGAAATCGCCGCGCCGAACGCGACCAGGCCCCAGGGGACATCGGCGGCGCCCCCGGGCCCGGGGGCGGAAGGAGCCAGGCTTTTGGCGATTTCCAGGAGAAGGCCGCCCACGATGAGGGGGGCAGACATCAGGAACGAGAATTCCGCGCTCTTCTCCGCGTCGATCTTCCCGAGGCGCGCGGCGGCGAGCGTCAGTCCGCTGCGCGAAAGGCCGGGCCAGAGTGCGCAGGCCTGCGCGACGCCCATGAGCAAGGCGCCCCAAACGCCGACCGGACGGGTCCCGCGCGGCAAAAAGCGCGTGCCGACGAGAATCGCGCCAGTCACCATGAGAAGGACGCCGACCACATGCACGTCTTTGGCCGTCGCGTCGAACCATTCCTTCCCGATGAAATAGAGAAGGCAGGCCGGCACCGCGCTCGAGACGATGCGCCCCATGTAGCCCCATTCGCGCCGGCGCACGATCCGCCAGATGATGGACCAGTAGAAGACGGCGACGGAAACGAGCGTGCCCACGTGCAGCCCGATGTCGAGCCGCATGCCGGGCGCATGCAGACCCAGCACGTGCTCCCCGATGACGAGGTGCCCCGAACTGGAAATGGGCAAGAACTCCGCTATGCCCTGGAGAATGGCAAGCAGTATGATTTCAAACATAATCGTTTTGTTTCATTTGTGTTGGTGAATGGGGAAGCTTCCTCAGATCGAAGACCGGGAGGAGTTCCCGCGGCGAAGCACCTTCCGGGGGGACGTCCCACCCGCAGGTACGCGCCAAAAACCCCAGAATGCGCCGGGGTGTCGCCCCTTCCCGCCGATAGCGGGAAATACGCGTATCGCCATGCCGTTTGGCAAGGCGCCGTCCGTCCGGCCCCACCATGAGCGGCACGTGCAGGTAATGCGGCGTCGGAACCCCCAAGGCATGCTGCAGGATGATCTGCGCCGGTGTCGCGGGCAGAAGATCGTCCCCCCGCACGACTTCCGTCACGCCTTCGGCGGCATCGTCCACGACGACGGCGAGCGTATACCCCGCCCCCCCGGCCTCGCGCGCCAGGGGGAAGTCCCCAAATTCCTCGCCGGGGCGCAGGGGCGGACAATCCGTCGCGAACACCTCGGGAACGGCGATTCGGGCGTCTTCCGGATGCCGGTCGAGCCAGGCGGAAAGATTGAACCGCCAGCACGGCACGCGCGGCGCGATGGCCGCGGCGGCTTCCGTCCACGTACCAAAGCGTCCGCGGCAGGTTCCCGGATAGTACAGCTGATCGCCCGCGTGCGGCGCCGACTGGGCATTCTCGACATCCCGCCGCGAACAAACGCAAGGATAGACCAGCCCCCGGGCCTGCAATTCCGCAAGCGCCGCGGCATATGCGTCTTTGCGCGCGGACTGCACGACTTCTTCGTCCCAATCGAACCCCAGCCAGCGCAAATCCTCCACAAGCGCGCCCGCCGCCCCGGGCTTGTCGCGCGGATGGTCCAGATCCTCTATCCGCAAAACGAGACGCCCGCCTTTCTGCCGCGCCCGCAGCCAGGCGACCAGAAAAGTCCGGACATTCCCCAGATGGAGTGCCCCTGTCGGACTGGGCGCGAGCCGTCCCACATACGGCGCGGCGGATTCGGATGGCGGCAAATCTGACATTTACGAGACGCCCGGCGCCTGTTGCGCGCGTTCGGCCGGCTGGACCGGGGCGTCCAGGAGCTTCCGGCAACCATAATAGGCCCCGCCCCCGAGCAGAAGCAGAATGACAAGCCACCAAAACAGACGCGCACCCCACGGAACCCGGACACATCGGGTAAAAGTCCGCGCCTTGGCGAGCGAGAAGAAGAGCGGACGGTTCACCGCCCAGCCGCTTGCATTGAGGATGGCCCCCAAATCCCTCCGCCGCAACCTGAAGGCCGTCAAAATGACGCTCGGCAGGGAAACCAGAAGCAGGACGGCCCCTACCGCGACCGGAATCTGCCAGGGCTTCAAATGGGAAACGGCCGCCAAAAGGGACGCCAACGCCGCGCCGATCATGCCAATGCCGATGCCGATCGCCGCGACACTGGACGCCAGGGCCGCGCCCCCCATTTTCGCGTCCTGCGCCCCGGCCGTGACCGACGAGAGGGCGGCGGTCTGCCTATCCCCCAGGAATTTGGCCGCAAGCGCCGCGATTCCCTCGCCGACCTTCTTCCACGGTGCCCAGAAAGCTTCCGCAAGCGAAACCTGGTTCGCGACGACCTTTGTGACCACCGCCTCCCATTCGCGCCCGTCCCGGTCGAGAAAGACGCCCTTGCGCCCCACGTAGAGCCGGCCGGTCGAGCCGGCCGTAACGACCGCCCCGATGGTGCGCGCGGTGCCTTCGTCCGCGCGCGTCAACGCCAGATAGAGGACGCAACACTTGGAGCGCCCGGCGAGCGCACTGTGCGCCGTCTCGTTTTTCACCGCGAAGCAGAGCGTGAATTCGCGGGCGTCGAGCCGCAAAAGCCCGATCTGGAAAAGCGCCTCCTCCCGGCTCCGATAGAGCCGCTTCATGTTGACGAAGTTCTCGAGGAACGCGAGCAGGTGCATCTTGTAGCGCAAAACGCGCTCTTCGTCGTCCAATTGGGCCTGCAAAGCCGCGTGCGGGACCGGTTTCGCCGCGCGATGGGCCCGGTAAGGCGCGAACGCCGCCTTGAGTTTCTGCCATTCGGTATAGTCAATCGACGCGCGTTCGCCCAACAGCGGCACCACGCAGTCCGCATCCAGCCGGTGGATGGCTTCGGCATACTTGGGGTTGAGATGGTCCGCCAGCGGCAGGCGCCTGGAAGGTTCCTCCGTCACGAGCGGCATATCCGCCGCAGGCGTGAAGTAGGCGTCCACAACCGCCTCGACCGCGGCAAGCGACGCCTCCGCCGCCGCGGTGCGCGCCCCGAAAACCTGTATTTCGTCCGTCTCCCCCGCCGCTTCCCACGCCGTCCGCGCCTTCTCCTCCTCCGCCGTAAGCGGAAGCGCCGCGCTGTTCGCGCGCCGAGTCTTCAGTTCTTCCAGCGCCGCCGCGTCCGCGGCGTTTGGCGTGAAGAGCGTATCGAGATCGACATTCCGGTCCTGCAAAAAGCGGATGGCGCCCAGAACTTCGTCTATGCGGATGCGGCCGTCCTTGTCGGTATCCAGCAATTCCAGGAAGCGCGCGTCGAACCGGACGCCTCTCACCGGCAGGGAGAGCACGAGCCAGCTCTTGCGGTCCAGCCCGGCGAGCGCGGCGATATCCGCCCCGCTCCGGAGCCGGACCTGGTCCGAGCCGCCCGCGCGAAAGTATTTCCATTCATGTTCTGCCATCGTCTGCTCCCTTCCGGACATAGGTTCGGCTTACTTTCCCGGATACTTCACGAGCGTCACGACATCATAGTCCTTGAGTTTGTCGTGCCGCGCGTTGAATCCCTCGAGTTCGATCGGGAACACCATCTTAACGATGCGCCCGCCCAGCTTTTCCACGAGATGCGCACCTGCGAGCGCCGTCCCGCCCGTGGCCAGAAGATCGTCCACGAAAACGACGCTCTGGCCCGGCTTGATCGCGTCGCAATGCAAATGCAGGCAGGCCGAGCCGTATTCCAGGTCGTACGATTCGGCCACCGTCTCCCGCGGCAGTTTCCCCGGCTTGCGGATGGGCGCGAAGGCCGTGCTCAGGCGGTCGGCAAGCGCCGCGCCGAAGATGAAGCCGCGCGATTCGGGCGCCACGACAATATCCACACGGGTACCGTTTATCGCCTGCTGCATCTGATCGAGGGCCATGTGGAACCCCTCGGCGCTGTCCAGAATGCCCGTCACGTCCCGGAAAAGGACGCCCTTCTTCGGGAAATCGGGAATCGCGCGCACGAAACGGGAAAGCGGATTGTTCTCCATGTATCCTCCGCCCCTCCTTAGGACTTGAGCGAAGCGCCCGTGGACGCGTTCCCGACAAGCCGCGCATACCGCTCGAGCCAGCCGCCGCGGATGCGGGGCGACCAGGCGGCCTGCGCCTTCCGGCGCGCGGCGATCTCGTCTTCGGTCAGGTTGGCGTTGAGGGCGCGCTTGGGGATGTCGATCGTGATTTCGTCGCCGTCCTTCAGTAGTCCGATGAGGCCGCCTTCGGCCGCCTCAGGCGAAACATGGCCGACGCACGCCCCGTGCGTGGCGCCCGAGAAGCGTCCGTCCGTGATGAGCGCGACCGATTCGCCCAGTCCCGCTCCTATTATATAGGAAGTAGGCGCGAGCATTTCCTGCATGCCCGGGCCGCCCTTCGGCCCCTCATAGCGGATGACCACGACATGCCCCGGCTTGACCTTGCCCGCCAGAATGCCGGCGCACGCCTCCTCCTGCGAATCGAAGCAGATCGCCTGGCCCGTGAACGTCATCATCGAAGGCGCCACGCCGCCCTTCTTGACGACGGACCCTTTTTCCGCCAGGTTGCCCCAGAGCACGGCCAGCCCGCCGTCCTGCGAATAGGGATTCTCCAGGGTGCGGATGACGTCGTCGTCCGCGATCCGGGCCGCGTCGATCTGCTCGCCAATCGTCTTTCCGCCGACGGTCGGCGCGTCCGTCCGGATCAGTTCGCGCGGCAGGCGCTTCAGAATCGCCATGACCCCGCCGGCGCGGTCCAGGTCCACGACGTGGTAGTGGCCCGAAGGCGCCAGCTTGCAGATGTAGGGCGTCCGGGCGGAAATCTCGTTCATGCGCGTCAGGGAGTAGTCAATCCCCGCCTCGCGGGCTATGGCGAGCGTGTGGAGCACGGTGTTCGTCGAGCCGCCCATCGCCATGTCGAGCGTGATGGCGTTGTCCATGGAAGCTTGGGTAATCAAATCCTTCGGCAGCGGACCGCCCGCCTTCGCCAGCGCCACGGCGCGGAACGCCGCCTGCCGCCAAAGTTCCTTCCGCCGCGGGTCTATCGCCAGAATGGAGCCGTTCCCCGGCAACGCCAGGCCGAACGCCTCGCACAGGCAGTTCATGGAGTTCGCCGTGAACATGCCCGAACACGAACCGCACCCCGGGCAGCTCGTCTCCTCCACCGCCTGAAGGTCCTTTTCCGTTATCTTGCCCACGTTTTCCGCCCCGACGGCCTCGAAGACGGAATTCAGGTCCGTATCCTTCCCCGTCTTGGGGTCGTGCCCCGGCGCCATGGGTCCGCCCGAGGCGAAAATGGTCGGGATGCCCGTGCGGATGGCCCCGATGATCATGCCCGGCACGATCTTGTCGCAGTTCGGCACGCAGATCATCGCATCGAAACAGTGCGCCCGCGCCACCGTCTCGACCGAATCGGCGATCAGTTCGCGCGAGGGCAGCGAAAACTTCATCCCCGGGTGCGCCATGGCGATGCCGTCGCAGACGGCGATCGTGTTGAACTCCATCGGCACGCCGCCCGCCTCGATGACGCACTTCTTCAGCCACTCGCCGACCTTGTTCAAGTGGCAGTGCCCCGGCACGAAACTCTCGTAGCTGTTGCAAATGCCAATAAACGGCTTGCTCATATCCGACCGGGTCATGCCGGTCGCGAACAAAAGGCTACGATGGGGAGCGCGTTCCTTCCCCTTCTTTATCTGATCTGAAATCATTCGGTTCTTCCTTACTTATTACAGCGTTGACAAGGCCTTGTCCCGGTTTTCGAGGAATTCGCCCCGGCAACCGGGAGCCACAAATCAATCATTCGTCGCTTTGATGCGATCCCATGCCTTGTTGTAGAGTTCCATGACGGCTGGATCGTCATCCACCGGTTCCAGAACCTGCCCGCGTGCAATCACGTCCGGCGGCAGGATGATCAGCTTGCGATAGTCCGGATCCAGTTTCTCGATACCCGGCTTCACCGGCATGGGCCCCATGATGTAGTCCATGTTCTCCGCGGCAACGTCGCCCCGGTAGACGTAGTCCATGAAGGCGTAGGCCAGATCCGGATTCGGCGCGGCGGACGAAAGGACCATCTCGTCGAACGCGATGGTGAAACCTTCCTTCGGCAAGGCGAAGCCGATATCATGGCGCGGGGCGAGTCCTTCTTCTTCGTCCCCGACGATAACCTGGGTCGTGTCGGTGGAATAGCCGTGCCCGAGCCAGGTCGCGCCGGAGGCGACTTCCGTCTTGTAGCTCTCCGCGTCGAACTTGCGGATGTTCTTCTTCCATTCCAGAACGCGCGCAACCGCCGCGTCGATTTCCGCCGGATTGCGGGAGTTGATCTTGTAGCCCAGCGACATGAGCCCCGCGCCAATCACTTCACGGACATCGTCAAGAAGCGTGATTTTGCCCTTCAGCGCCGGATTGGAGAGGATGGACCAGGAAGCGACATCGGCGCCGGCCGGCATTTTGTCCTTCGCGTACATGAACCCCGTGTACGTCACCGCGTAGGGGACGTTGTACGTCAGGGTCGCGTCCAGGATCTGGCTTTTGAAGGACGGATCGAAGTTCTGGCGCACATTGGGCATCTTGGCGTGATCGAGCTTGGCGATCAATCCCTCGCGCGCCATGAGCGCGACAAGATACGAGCTGGGCATGATAATGTCGTATCCGGCCCCGCCGGCCTTGAGTTTCGCGTACATGGTCTCGTTCGAGTCGAAAGTATCCACGACGACCTTGCAATTGTGCGCCGCCTCGAACGACTCGATCACGGAGGGCGCGATGTAATCGCTCCAGGTATAGATATGCAGTTCGGGCTTCTTCTCGCATCCAAGGAGAAGCGCCGCAGAAAGGACCGCGCCGCCAAGACGCGCAAAAGACAGTTTCTTCATTTTTGCTTTATTCCTTTATTGGGTTGTTGTCTGCGCGCGATGAGCTTGGAAAGCCCGGCCAGCACGCAGGTAAAGATGAGCATGAGCGTCGAAAGCGCGAAGACGGCAGGCAAATTCCGCGAATGCTTCGTCATCGAGCTCACATACGTCGGGAAGGTGTTCGTTCCCGCTCCGTTGACGAACGACGTAATGACGACATCGTCGATGGAAAGAGTGAACGCAAGAAGTCCGCCCGCCACGATACCCGGCATGAGCATGGGGAGCTGGACATGGAAGAACGTATACCACGGCCCGGCGCCCAAATCATATGCCGCCTCTATGATGCGATCGTCAAAATCCTGCAGGCGCGCAAGAATGGTCATGACGACATACGACACGCAGAACGTGACATGCGCGATGAGAATCGTCCAAAATCCGCACTCGACTTTAACCGCCACAAAGAGCATCAAAAGCGAAATGCCGATCAGGATGTCGGGCATGATGAGCGGCAGGTAGATGAGCGCATGATGGATGGACTGCAAACGATCTCGCCAGCGGTGCAAGGCTAGCGCGGCGGTCGTGCCCAAAACACAGGAAACAAATGTCGCAAGGGCGGCGACGATCAACGAAAGCCAGAAACTCTGCATCAACGCGCCTATGCGCCGGTCTGCCGTGAAAATAAGCGCATACCACTTCGTCGTAAGCCCTGCAAAGTTCCCGTTTGCATCAAAAAAACTCATGGATATCCCGTTCGGGATGAAACCATAAATAACCACCAGCAGAATCGGGATGTAGAGAAACGCCAAAACCGCAGCGAGAACGGCAATCGAAAAATAGGAACGTTTCATGCCAACGGATCCCTCCCGCTCATAAGCCGGGCCGTTTGCGTCTCCAGCCGTTTCCGGTCGCGCGCATCCTGACGTTTCTTCCACCAGACGGCGAGACCAAGCGGAACCAGAACGGTAACCGCCATGAGCGTTGCCAAGGCCGAGGCGTGCGGAATGTTGCGATTCTGCATTGCGCGCATGAAGATCTTGTTGCCGATAAGGATGCAGTCCGTGCCGCCCAGCATCTGGGGGATGACATAGGATCCGATCGCCGGAATAAAAACCATCAGGACCGCCGACACTATCCCTTGTCGTATACCGGGAATGAAAATCTTGCGAAACGCATAAAAACCCCGTGCACCCAAGTCGCGCGCAGCTTCCAACAAAGAAAAGTCAAACTTTTCGGCCGCCGTGTAAATGGGCATGATCGCAAAAGGCAAAAGCGAATAGACCGAAACGATGATGACGGCGGCTTCGCTGTCCAAGATCGTCGAGGATGCCGGATCCACCGGCGAAGCCGACGCCAGACCGCAATTGATGAGCCCATGCTGCACAAACCCGGGGAGCCAGTCGAAAAGCCAAGCGCGTGCGCGCAACCAACCCAAATAGCAGGATTGGAGCCAACCGTCCGGATGAAGCATAGTCTTCCAAGCAAAGACGCGCACGATGAAACTCGTCCAAAAAGGAAGCATGATGGAGGCGGCGACAAGAGCGCGCCATCGCCGCTTCATTCGTGCGATTGCGTAGGCGCAGGGAAGCGCAAGCAGAATGCTCCAAAAGGTCACTTCAAAAGATATGCGAATCGTTTTCCAGACGATGGTTGGATAGTCAGGATCGACCAACTCGCGCCATGTCGTCAAACTCCACGCCCCCACGCCACCATTGGCGCTGTGCGCATGGAACGTGAAAGCGAGCACAATAAGGGCAGGTATTGCGAAGAAGAGCAAAAGCCACAAGAAAGAAGGGAGTGTCAACGCCCATTCGTTACGCCAATCGTGAATGCGATTCTTCATTTGGATTCCACTTCCACCATGTAGCCGTCATCCGGGTGCCACCAAACAAAGGCGTGCTCATTCCATGTCAACGTCTCCTGATCGAGCAAAAAGCGAGAATGCGGTTGAATCGTGGCAATCTGTCTGCCACTCGCCATAAGCCAGAACTTTGTGTAGACGCCCTGATAGACAATGTCCTTGACCACGGCGGGGAACACGTTGATGGACGCGCCCTGTTCCGGCGACGGGGGATTCGTTGTCACGCGAATCTTTTCCGGCCGGATGGAGAGATCGACCATTTGGCCGACTTTTAGATTCTTGTCGTTAAAGGCGCGAATGGCGGGGAATCCATCGGGTTGGATTGTGCAGTAATCACCTTCCACGGAAACGATCTCGCCCGAAATAAAGTTGGTATCGCCGATAAACGAGGCGACAAAACGCGAAGCAGGCGCCTCGTAGATTTTCGCCGGCACATCCAACTGTTCTATACATCCACGATTGATGACCGCAATACGATCCGAAAGACTCATCGCTTCGCCTTGGTCGTGCGTCACATAAAGGAATGTTATGCCGACCTGGTCATGGATCGTATCCAGCTCCAGCAACATATGCTGACGCAGTTTCAAATCGAGCGCAGCGAGAGGCTCATCCAGAAGAAGGACCTGGGGACGGTCAACAAGTGCACGCGCAATGGCCACGCGCTGCTTCTGTCCGCCCGAAAGTTGTCCCGGATACTTCCAGGCGTGCTCGCTCATTTGTATCATCTCGAGCATGGCGTCCACTTTTTCCTCGACCTCAGCCTTGGAACTCTTGGCCAGACGTAGCGAGAAGGCGATGTTGTCCCAGATTGTCATCGTCGGGAAAAGCGCGTAATTCTGGAAGACGGTATGGATGCGCCTCTGGTTGGGCGGCAAGTCGGTAATGTCGCGCCCTTCCAGATAGATTCGTCCGGAATCCGGGCGTTCGAACCCGCCTAGCATGCGCAGGAGCGTCGTTTTGCCGCACCCCGAGGGACCCAACAGCGAAAAAAATTCGCCCTTTGAAATCGCCAAGGAGACGTCATTCACCGCCGTCAACGCCCCGAAGCGTTTGGTGACATGATCGAAAACGAGGAATTCGTTAGTCAATTCGCCGGTCCTCCCTGAAAGGAACGATTAGGAATGTATACGCGCGTTTGCCGCCTCGACTTTCGAGCGCAACGAAGCCTTGTGCGCATGAAACTTTTCGCGCAGACCCTTATCCGCGGTCCCTAGGATCTGAACGGCCAGAAGCGCCGCGTTGGTCGGTCCGGACGAGCCCACGGCAACCGTTGCGACAGGCACGCCAGATGGCATTTGCACCGTTGCGTAAAGCGCATCCAGTCCGTTGAGCGCGCCGCCTGCGACAGGGATGCCGATGACCGGCAGAACGGTGCCAGCCGCGAGGACACCGCCCAAATGCGCCGCACCGCCCGCCGCGGCGATGATGACTTTGAGTCCGCGCGCTTCGGCCGTTTTCGCGTATTCCAGCGCGATATCCGGCGTGCGATGCGCCGAAATGACGCGCGTCTCATACGCTACGCCAAAATCCTTCAGCGTGGCGCACGCCTTTTGGACAAGGGGCCAGTCCGAATCGCTTCCCATGACAATGCCGACAAGAGGATTTACTTCCATCTCAACCATCCTTTCCCGCACGGGCGTCAAACAATCGTTTTCGCGACCTTGATTACGTTTTCGACGGTAAACCCGAACTTCACCGCCAAATCCCGGTAGGGCGCCGAGGCGCCAAAGTCGTCCATCGTCACGAAACGCGTGGTGCGCGGCTCGACACGGAAACGGTCCCACCCGAAGCGAACGCCGGCTTCCACGATAATACGACGCGGCATGCCGCCCGGGATCACCGAATCGCGGTATGCGCCCGGCTGCCGCAGGAAAAGTTCCATGGACGGCATCGACACCACGCGCACGGCCCGACCTTCCGTCACGAGCGTCTTCGCCGCCTCAAGAGCCAAAGAAACCTCCGAACCCGAAGCGATGAAAAGAAGCGTATGTTCGTCCTGTTCGCCCGACTGGTAGATTACATACCCTCCTTTGGCTACGCCCTCGTGACGCACGCCATCCAGCACCGGCACGTCTTGGCGCGTCGTCAAAATGCAGGACGGTCCCTTCACATTGAGAAGCATCTCGGCCCAAGCATACGCCGTCTCGTTCGCATCGGCCGGGCGATATGTCGTCAAGCCGGGGATGATGCGCATGGAAGCGAGATGCTCGACCGGTTCGTGCGTGGGCCCATCCTCGCCAACATAGAAACTGTCGTGCGAAAAGACGAAGATGGAGGGCACTTTCATCAGTGCGGCCAGGCGCAATGCGGGCTTGCAGTAATCGCTGAACACGAAGAATGTGGCGCCGTATCCGCGAAAGCCGCCGAACGCCGTAATCCCGTTCGCGATTGCCGTCATGGCGAGCTCGCGGATGCCGTAATGGATATTGCGTCCCTCGAAACTCCCCGGGCCGACCTCGCCGAAGCCCTTCAGATAAGTCTTGTTGCTCGGCCCCAAATCCGCCGAACCGCCTACCAGCTCGGGGATGATTGCCGCGAGCGCATTCATGACGGTACCGCTCGCCGCGCGCGTGGCGATGGACTTGCCCGTCTCGAACTTCGGCAAAGCCTCCATCAACTTCATGTAGTCCGGCGCGATGGCGGCTTCCGCGACCTCCGGATGCTGCCGGCGCCAGCGCTTCGCCATCCGCCCCAGCGTCTTCGCACGCTCGCCGAACAGCGCATAGACTTCGTCCGGGACGAAGAACGATTTGTCCGGATCGAAACCCAGCGCCGTTTTGAGTCCGCGCGTCTCTTCCGCCCCGAGCGGCGCGCCGTGCGAATCGGCGCTGTCGTGCTTCGTGGGCGCGCC
>DJRS01000149.1:4328-4647 GCA_002440145.1 Verrucomicrobia bacterium UBA6354 | reverse complement strand
AGCAAATATCGGCTTGAAGCCCCGGCGGATACGGGATGCCGCGACAGCCAGGGGGGCCTTTTGCCGCCCGTCGGCGTTTATTCCCCAAGAGAGGGGAATCGGCGTTTCAAGGAAACGGCGTCGCCGTTCCGGCGCAACGGCATCGCCGTTTCAAGGCATTTGAACCCCGTTTCCGGCGTGCCGGACGGGTGAAACGGGGGCGGACACCCGGGCTGCCCCGTGTTTTTAGGGGATATCTGACTATTTCATGATTGATTCCAGTAAAAAATACTAACTAACGGACGTTTTCGTGCCTGCAGGCGATCCGTTCTCGTGCCCA
>DJRS01000149.1:0-4297 GCA_002440145.1 Verrucomicrobia bacterium UBA6354 | reverse complement strand
TTTTTCTCATCGGCACGAGAATATTTTCTCATGGGCATGAGAATCCTGTCTGTTCGTGACGACATGCAGCCGGACCGGACAAGAGGCTTCGCCTTTCTGCGCGAAATATCCGCCCCTGCCGATTGGAACCGTTTGAGGGGGTGCTCCTCTCTACTCCTCTCATAACGCTACACGGCTAAACAAGGCCGTTCAACTTGGGCCGGGGGCGGAATCCGCGGCGCGCCCGAGCGAAACGTCAGAGGAGCTTTTTGCCGTCCATCGGAGTTTGCCCTCCTCTCCTCATCGGAGTCCCTTCTCTGCGTCTGGGCGTTCCTCTGCGTGAGATATTCCGGTTCGCGCAAATGCCGCGGGAGGAATTGCGCGGGCTTCGTTTGTTTTTGGACCGGCTCGGTTTGCCAAATGCTGTGTGCGTTGTTCCCGGGTTGCCGGCCTGTAGATGGCGGATCACGGGGAGTGCGCGGCGCGCCAGTCGCGCATGGACATTCCCGTCGTGCGCTTGAAGAGGTTTTTGGCGGCGTTTTCGTTGGCGAAGCCGCAACGCTCCGTGATCTGCGAGATGGGGGCTGCCGTTTGGGCGAGAAGGCGCCTGACTTCGGCGAGTTTCCGGCGGACGATGAGCCCGCCGACCGTGTCTTTGCCGGCTTCGCGGAAGCGTAGATCGAGCAATTGTCGCGAGACATGAAGATGGGTCGCGACGTCCCGCGGCGTGATGCCGCGGGTCGCGTGCGCATGGATGAACTCCTCCGCGCGGCTGATCAGCGCCTGCGCGGACAGGTGGCGCAGGGTCGATTCGCGCGGGATGACGCGTTTGACGTCGATTTCGATGTGCCGCGTGGACATGGGGCTGCGTGCGCGCATCATCCGGTCGAGGAACCGGGCGGCCTCGCGGCCCTCCGCGAAGAAATCCGGCTCGATGGAGGAAAGGGCCGGTTTTGTGCTGGCGCAGACAAAGGGATCGTTGTCGATGCCGAGCACCGAAAGATCGTCCGGTATCCGGAGCTTCAGTTCCGCCGCCGCCGCGAGGACGTCCGCCGCGCGTTCGTCGTTCGCCGCGAGGACGGCCGCCGGGCGTTCCAGCTTTTCGAGGAAAGCGGCGATCTTCGGACGATCGCCGGCGCACCCGGTCGGCGGGAGAACGCGGACCGCCTTGCGGGACGCTTGGGCGAAAGCCTGTTCGCGCAGGATGGACCAGCCGATGCGCCAACGGCTGTTGACAAAGGCGAACGAGGAAAAGCGCCCGGCTTCGGCGAAGTGCCGGAGCGCCTTGCGCGCGATGTCGGCGGGGTTCTCGTGGATGACGACGAGATTCGTCCTGCGCTTGCGAAGCTCGGCGGGATCCAACCCCAGGACCAGAAGCGGGCAGCGCAACGCCGCGAGACGGCGGAAGACCGGGGCGTTGTGGGCGATCGAGACGATGACGCCGTCCAGCCCTTCGGCCTCGGTTTCGTCCAGGCTCGGGACGGTGAGTTCGTCCTGTGTGCGCAGAAGTTTGATGTCCCATTCGTTCTGCGCGCCGAAACGGGAGAGGAGCCCGGCGAGCTTCTGCTGGCTGGCGGTCTCGAAAAGGCGCAGCGCGACGAGAACGCGAAACCGCCGCGTCGCGCCGTCCGGCCGAGTGTGCTTTCCTGCTTTCATGATTTCCGCCGATAGTATACCATAAAAGGACCCGCCGCATCAAGCCGTCCGTATTTTGTCCGCAGAATGAGATAAAAATTGGCGCGTGAATGAGGTATTGCGCGACGTGAAATGCTATAATATCCGGCGAATGAAAGAGAAATCGTTTTTGTCGCGCCCGTGTGGCGCCGTTTCGCTGCTGTGCCGGCCGGCTTCGGTCGGCGAGGCCGTGGCGTTGGCCCGGACGGCGCTGGACGCCGGCGCGGACGGCGTGGCGGTCGAGCTCAACCGCTTTCCCGCCGCCGCGCGGACGGTCGCGAACTTCCGCGAGATCGTCACGTCCGTGCCGTTGCCGTTCATGTTCACGGACTACCGGGAGGACGAGTTCCTGGGCGCGGACGACGAGGCGCGCATGGCGTCGCTTCTGGCGGCGGCAGAGGCGGGTGCGGAGTTCGTGGACGTCATGGCCGACCTGTACTGTCCGTCGCCGTTGCAGATCGCGACGGACGAGGCGGCGATCGCCCGTCAGCGCGCGGTGATCGACGAGGTTCACCGCCTGGGCGCGAAGGCGATCGTGTCCTCGCACATCCTCGACCGCGCGCGCACGGCGGACGAGATCGTCGCGCAGCTGCGGATGGAGGAGGCGCGCGGCGCGGACGTCGTCAAGCTCGTCACGATGATGGACACGTCCGAGGCGTTCGTCGAGGGTGTGCGGGCGATGACGCGCCTGCGCACGGAGATGAAGACGCCGTGGGTGTTCCTCGCGGGCGGCGCGTATGGCCGGATGCAGCGTTTCCTGGGCCCGCACTTCGGCTGCGCGATCGAGTTCGCCGTAAACGACTACATCCCCGGGATGCCCTACAGCCAGCCGACGATCCGCAACTTCAAGAGGGCCGCCGCCGCCATCGCGTGGCGGATGCCGGACGGCGAAGGGCAGTCGCGCGCATGAAGAGGGTCGACTACAAGTGGACCATGCTGGCGCTCGTGTCCGCCGCGTACTTTCTCGCGCAGGGGACGCGCAATGTGTACGGGGCGGTCCTGCCCGCGATCGGCGCCGACCTGAACCTTTCGCCGTCGGCGCGGGGCGCCGTCGCGACGGCGTTTTTCGCGACCTTCGGGCTGATGGTGCCGCTCGCCGGATTCTTCGCCGACTTCTTCCGGCGCAAGTGGACGATCGTCGTCGGCATGGCCGTCTTCTCCGCCGCCGTGCTGGCGACGGGTTTCGCCGGGGGTTTCCTCTTCCTGCTTGTCGCCTACGGCATCGTCAACGCGCTGGGGCAGTCGCTGCTGCCGCCGTCCAACTCGTCGCTGATCGGGCAGCTGCACGTAGAGACGCGCGCCCGCGCGTTCGCCATTTATCAGGCGGCGTTCTATGTCGGCATCGTCGTTTGCGCGTGCTTGGGCGGCTGTCTCGCGGGACTCGGCGCGGGCGGCTGGCGGTGGGCGTTCATGGGACTCGGCGCACTGGGGCTCGTGTGGGCGCTTGTCCTCGCGAAGTTCCTGCGCGATACGCCCCAGCCGGCCGCGTCGCGTCCCTCGGTCCGGGAGGCCGTCCGCGGCTTCTTCGGGAAGCCCACCGCGCTGCTGCTCATGCTGGCGCTCGGACTCTACTTCTACGCGACGAACGGCTTCAAGACGTGGTCGGTGACGTTCATGGAGAAGACGATGGCCCTGGATCACGCGGAGGCCTCGTTCAACGGGACGTTCTGGTTCTATCTCGGCGCGATCGCCGGGGTGTCGCTCGCGGGGATCGTCTCCGACCGGCTCCACAGGCGGCGTCCGGGCGTGCGGCTCGAGACGAACCTCGCCGGACTCCTGCTGACGATCCCGTTCATCCTGGTTGCCGCGTCCACGGGAAGCCTCGTTCTCATGTGCGGCGCGATCTTCGCCTTCGGTTTCGCGACGGGCGTCTACGACTCTAATCTCTACGCGTCGCTGCTGGATGTCGTCAATCCGCGCTATCGCGCCTTTTCGGTCGGCATCTTCGGCTGCGGCGGCTGTCTGCTGGGCGCGCCGGGTCCGCTGGTGCAGGGCTGGATGATCAACCGTTTCGGCGACCGCGCCTCGATGGCCGCGCTCGCGCTCTTCACCCTTGCGGCGGCCGTGGTCGTCCTGCTGGCGCGGCTTGTCACGTTCAGCCGCGACCGCGTTCCGGCCGGACCCTGCGCGAAAACGGAAAACGGCGGAGGGGAGAAATGAAGCTTTCGGCGATGGTTTTGGACAGGATTGACAAGATTGACAGGATTGCCGGGACGGGCTTTCCGAGCCTTTCCAATCCTGTGAATCCTGTAAATCCTGTCAGAAGAGCCGTCGGACGGAACTCTGCATTCTCTGCGTCTCTGCGCGAGAACTTCATTACGCAGCAAGAAGCTAAATGCCTGAAAACAAGAAAGGACCATCAACGTGAAAGCCATGTGTCTCGAAAACAAGGCGTTCGTCTGGAAGGACGTGCCCGACCCCGTCTGCCATGCCGGGTTCGACGTGAAGATCCGCATCCGGGCGTGCGCCCTCAACCGCGCCGACCTCATGCAGCGGCAGGGCATCTACGCGCCGCCGGAGGGCTGGCCGCTCTGGCCCGGCCTCGAGTGCGCAGGCGAGGTCGTCGAATGTCCGCCGGACGGACGCTTCAAGCCCGGCGACCGGGTCTGCGCGCTTCTCGGGGGCGGCGGCTACGCCCAAGAGG
>DJRS01000123.1 GCA_002440145.1 Verrucomicrobia bacterium UBA6354 | reverse complement strand
AGGGTCCGTTATAGCGCGGCAACAGGCGCGCGGCGGTTTCGGGGGATACGAGCCCCTCCGCCTCCCAACGCCGTATTTCGGCGCACATCCAGGTCTGTTTGCTCATGCGTACGCTCCTTTGTGGCACTTTCGTTTACAGGAGCATTATACCATAGTATGAAGATTCCGTCCAGCGCAACCCCGCGACGGCAAACCTACCCCCTCCGCGCCCCCAAAACCAAAACACTGCGGGGGCGGAGGCAAATCCCCGCAGTGTTTTCTCGGGACCACCCCGCAGACTGCATTTTCATCCCCCAGATGGCTAAATATCCCGCGCCGGCGGAACGGACGCGCAGGCAAAAAGAAAGAGGCTCCCGGCACGCCTGTCGAAAGGACAATGCCTGAAGCCTCCTGCGGGAACCCTCCCGACCGCCCACCCTTTCGGGGCGCGGCGTCCGGTCAGGAGCGCGGCGGTTCGTGGCGGACGATTTCCGCCGTTTCGAGGTAGATCACGTCTTCGGCGATGTTCGTCGCGATGTCGCCCAGGCGTTCCAGGCAGCGCGAAACCGTGAGCGCGTCCAGATAGTAGCCCGCGGCGGCAGGCGTGGAAAGGATGCCTTCCGTGGCGCGTTCGTAGCTTTTCTTGTGGAGCGCGTCCAGTTCGTCGTCGCGGGCCAGAATGGCGCGTGCGAGGGGGACGTCGCTTTTGGCGAGCGCCACGAGCGAATCCACGAACATGGTTGTCGCGTAGGAGCCCATCTTCTCGAAGTCCCAGGCCACCGCTTTCCGGTAGCGTTTGGCGTCTTCCACGCGATTGGCGATGTTGACGGCGAGGTCGCCGGCGCGTTCGATTTCGCCGTTCGCCTTGAGGATCGTGATCACGCGGCGCAAGTCCGTCGCGACGGGCTGGTAGAGCGCGAGGATGTCCAGGCACTGCTCTTCTATGGCGTTTTCCGCCAAATCGATGGCCGAATCGCCTTCCACCACCGTTTCCGCCAGGGAGACGTTTTCCGTTTCCATGGCCTTGACGGCGGAAATCACGGCATTCTGCGCACGCGCGGCGTTTTCGGAGATCTGCCCCTGGAGCCGCGCCAACGCCTTTTCAAAGTGTACTTTCATTGTCATATCAACCAAACCTCCCGGAAACGTAGTCTTCCGTCTGTTTTTCTTTTGGATTCGTAAAGATTTCCTTCGTCGGACCGACTTCCACGATTTTCCCCTTGTAGAAGAATGCCGTCCGGTCGGATATGCGCGAGGCCTGCTGCATGTTGTGCGTCACGATGACGATGGTGAAGTCCTTGCGCAGACGGTCCATGAGTTCCTCGATCTTGAGCGTGCCCACCGGGTCGATCGCGCTCGTCGGCTCGTCCATGAGCAGGACTTCCGGCTCCGCGGCGATGGCGCGCGCGATGCACAGACGCTGCTGCTGGCCGCCCGAAAGCGCCGTGCCCGGCTTGGCGAGGATGTCCTTCACTTCGTCCCAGAGCGCCGCGCCGCGCAAGGCCTGCTCTACCCGGTCGGCCAGCTCCGTCCGGCTCAGCTTGAAGTGCAGTCGCAACGGGTAGGCCACGTTGTCGAAGACGCTCATGGGGAACGGCGTCGGCTTCTGGAAGATCATGCCCACCCGGCGGCGCAGTTCCAGCAGATCCACGTCCGGGTCGAGGATGTTCTTCCCGTCCAGCAGAACCTCGCCCGTCGCGCGCTGCCCGCGGTGGAGCTCGAAAATGCGGTTGTAGATGCGCAAATGCGTGGACTTTCCGCATCCGGAAGGACCGATGACCGCGGTGATCTTGTGTACGGGCACCTCGAGATCGTTGTCGAAAAGCGCCTGGTGTCCGCCATAGAAGAAGTTCAGGTTCCGCGTCACGATCTTCGGCGGGCACTCTTCTTTCGCAGGCGTTTTGACTTGGTTTTCTTGCATATGAAGTCCTTTTGCTTAGATTAGGAGTCCTGTCTTTCCTTGCGCAGGGCGACGGCGCGCACGACGATGTTCAGCACGAGAATGAACCCGGCCACGACAAGCGCCGCGCCCCAGCCGATGCGGTGCATCGCCTCGAAAGGCGAATCAAGCGTGTCGTTGTTGATCAGAACCGGCGCGGACGGCGTCGGGCCCGTGAAGTAGTCCGTCGGCCACGCGTCGGCGAAGAGCGCCGTGAAGAGCAGCGGAGCCGTTTCGCCCGAAACGCGCGCGACGGCGAGCAGAATGCCCGTCAGCATGCCGCTTTTCGCCGCGCGGCAGACGATGCCCAGCGTGACGCGCGCCCGGGTCGCCCCGAGGGCCAGGCCCGATTCGCGCAAGGTGTCCGAAACGCCGGCGAGTTGGTCTTCCGTCGTGCGCACGACTACCGGGAACATCAGGATGGACAGCGCGACCGAACCGGCGAACCCCGAGAAGGTTCCCGTCGTCACGACGAGAATGCCGTAGACGAACAGACCGACGATGACGCTCGGGATGCCCATCATGACGTTGATGACGAAGCGCGCCAGGCAGGCGTAGCGCCCGTCCTTGCCGAACTCCGCCAGCCAGATGCCCGCGGCGATCGCCGGCGGAATCGCGAGAATCGCCGCGCCGCCCGTGATGTAGAGCGTACCGAGAAGCGCGTTGGCGATGCCGTTTTCCGGCTCGCCGTAGGGCTTCGACGGGTTCGAAAGGAGCGTCCAGGAAAGTGCCGGCGCGCCTTCCTTCACGATGGTGTAGATGATCCACGCCATGAGGGCGAGCGCCAGAAACGTGGCGAACGCCGAGAACGTGCGCATGAGCGCGTCGTTCAGTTTGCGAAATGTAGCGGCACGCGGTTGCATAGCTTACTCGTCCTTGTCGCGCAACAGTCTCTGGGTGACAATCTGGATGACGAATTCCAGGGCCAAGAGGACCGCACCGAGACCGAAAAGTGCGCTCTTGTGAAGGCCGGTCGCTTCCGCAAAGTCGTTTGCGAGCGTCGCGGCGATCGTCGTGCAGCTGTCGAATATGCTCGTCGGAATCGCGTTGATTCCGCCGCACACGAAGAGGACGGCCATCGTTTCGCCCAACGCGCGCCCCAGACCGATCAGGATGCCACCGACAAGTCCGCGGCGCTGTGCGCGCACGATGACATTCCACGTCGCTTCCCAGCGGGTGCACCCGACGCCCATGGCGGACTCCGTCAGGGAGATGGGCGCCTGTGCAAGAACGTCGCGCATGACGGCCGAAATGTAGGGCAGCACCATGAGCGCCAAAACGAGCGCCGAAGGCAGAAGGCCGAAACCCGTCGTCTCGACCCCGCACTTGGCGAGGAGACCCTGCAGAAGAGGGCACAGAACGAACAATCCCCACATGCCGTAGATGACGCTCGGGATCGCCGCGAGCAAGTCGAGGGCATGCGCCAAAGGCTTGGAAGCCCAGGGCGGCGCGCTGTTCACGTAAAGCGCCGCGGCAAATGCGAGAGGGACCGCCAGAATGAGTGCGAGTACCGTCGTCGCGAGCGTACCCACAATCGCGCCGGCCGCGCCGAACGAACCTGCTCCAGGGTCCCAGTTGGAGGTGAGGATGAACTGGAAGCCTTCCGCTTTCCAGATGTCGCTTGAGGCGTAGCCAAGCTCGACGACAAGCGCGACCGCGAGGACGAGCCCCGCGGATACGCCTGCAAAGCAGATTGACTTGAACGCACTGTCGGTTGAAATCTTCACTGCTTTAGACTTTTGGTGTTACTTGGCGACCGGGATGTAGTAGAGCTTCTTCGCCGTCTCGCCGCCGTGCTTGAAGCACCAGTCGAAGTAGGCGTTGAGCGCCGCGCGCTTGGCCGCCGGGGTATCCTTGCGGACGAGGATGTAGGTCTTGCCGATGATCGGCCAGCTCTGCACCGTCGGAACCTCAATCTTGCCGCCAACGTTGATCTTGGCGACATTCAACTTCGACTCCAGCGCGAACGTGTATTCCGTGTAGCCGATCGCACCTTTGATGCGCGCCACGTTGTTGCAGACGCCCGGGTTCTTCTGGCCCGCGATGCCGCACGGCCACTTCAGCTGCTTCGCGACGCCATAGCGCTCCTTCCACTCGGGGGAAACCTTCGAGAGGTAGGTCGTGAAGATGTGCGTCGTGCCCGAACCGTCGCCGCGGTGCACCACCGTGATCTTAAGGTCGGGAAGCTTCAGACCGGGGTTCAGTGCCGCCAGGCGCGCATCGTTCCAGCGCGTGATCTTGCCGAGGTAGATGTCGGCGAGCGTCGCACCGTCGAGAACGAGCTTGCCATCCGGCACGCCCGGGAGGTTCACGACAGGAACCACCGCGCCCGAAACCATGTGGAACTGCTCGAGACCGGCTTCTTCACACTGCTTTTCCGTCAGCGGAGCGTCCGTGCCGCCAAAATCGACCGTGCCCGCCTTGATCTGGCTGATGCCGGCCGAGGAGCCGACGGACTGGTAGTTCACCTTGGCGCCCTCGCCCGACTGCGTGTACGCATAGCACCACTTCTGGTAGAGGGGAGCCGGGAAGCTGCCGCCCGCACCGTTGAGTTCGAGGCGCTCGGCCGCGAAGGTCGCGAAGGTCGCGAGGGCCGCAATCGCCGCGCTCGCCGCGTAACTTACAACTTTCATGTCTTTTGTATTCATTGTATTGTTCCTTTTCTTCGTAGGTTTTACGACAGATATTATGGACTTTATTTGTGAGTGTTTTGTTTTCGTCGCGTTAAACTTGCATTAGAAGTTCCACGCCAGCTCCGCGCGCCCGAAGAACGCGCCGTGGCGGCTGTCGTCGTCGAAGTAGTCGCCCTTGCTGAAATATTCGCCCTGGAATGCGAGCTTGCCGCCCTTGAGAATGTCGGCGCCGAAGAGCTTCGCCGGCTTGATTTCGTACTTGATCTGGCCGTAGCCGCCGCGGAACGTGCCGTCGGCCTCGTCTTCCTGGACGGCCGTGAAGAGCGGACCG
>DJRS01000154.1:15538-16102 GCA_002440145.1 Verrucomicrobia bacterium UBA6354 | reverse complement strand
GGCTCTTCAAGGGCCTCTGACGGCGGGGGCGGCGGGGCGTTTCGCACGGGAAGCATTCACCCATGGTAGGGGCGGCAGTCCCCTGCCGCCCGCACGAAACGACGGCAACGACGAAAACGCGGCGGGCCGCAGGGGACTGCGGCCCCTACCATTGGATGTGGACAACTAGGTGCACAGGGCCTCCCGAGCGGTTGCGCCGCAGGGGACTGCGGCCCCTACCATTGGATGTGGACAACTAGGTGCGGCAGTCCCCTGCCGCCCGCACGAAACAACGACAAAATTGAAAGGAAAACGAAAATGGTACAGAAAATGACGAACGACGTCTACGTAGTCGATACGGAACGCAACCGCGCACGGTACAATGCGGTGTACGGCGGCAAGTCGCCGGAAGAGCGGCTCGTTATCGAACAGATGACCGCGGCCTGGACCGAAGCGCGGCAGCTGGCCCTGCTCTACGCGGAGGAGGCGCCCAAGGTGAACGCGAAGATCACGAAGGAAGTCCGCGGCTTCAAGCTGATGTGCGCGAGCTACGCCGAACATGCGCTGAAGCACTGGGAGATCCTG